>NZ_DBMDDV010000008.1:0-92416 GCF_057431175.1 Gemmiger sp.
CAGACGGTAAAGTTCTCCCTCCCGGTCGCAGTCCAGTCGTGCATCCGGATTGCCATCCAGACAGCTTTGGATTTTCTGGACTGCCTGTTCCAGAAGCGCGCTCTGCCTTTGGAAATAGCGAAAAAGCACGCCCCAGAGACAGCCGCCCAGAAGCAGAAAAACCAACAGTAACCCGAAAGAGAATGCGTGCGTCGTATGCCATACGATGCCCTGCGTGAGAGCCAATGCCACCGCCCAGACCGCCAGCACTGTCCGGAACAAAATCCGGATTCCCCGGTTTGCGAATACTTTCATACGGCACCTTTACCCATTCCATTTATAGCCCATGCCGCGGACAGTCAGCAGCATCTGCGGTTTGCCGGGGTCGTCCTCAATCTTCATCCGCAGCCGCCGGATGTACACTGTTAAGGCACTGCTGTCAATGTAATCCCCATCGCAGTCCCACAGTGCATCCAGAATTTGTTCCTTGGATAGCACGGCATTCGGATGCTGCATAAAGAAGCAGAGCAGCTTGTACTCTGCGCCGGTCAGTTCCAGCAAGACTCCGTTTTTGTACGCCTGCCCCTGCAACAGCCGGACGGTGATGCTGCCCGATTCCAGTACGGGTTCTCCTGCGCTGGACGCATTTGCACGGCGAAGCAGTGCATTGACCCGCGACAACAGGACACCCAGCTTGAACGGCTTGGTCAGGTAATCATCCCCGCCCAGTTCCAGTCCCATGATGATATTCATTTCCTCATCCGAAGCAGTCAGGAACAGAATCGGCACGTTGGATGTGCGCCGCACCTTCTGGCAGAAATCGAAGCCAGAGCCATCCGGCAGGGAAACATCCAGCACCAGCAGGTCATATTTTCTGTCTGACCACAGCACCTCGGCTTCTGCCAGCGTCCGGGCTGTATCCAGTGCAAAGCCCTGTTTCTTGAATGCAAAGGTCAGCCCACTGATCAGGCTCAGATCATCTTCCAAAAGGAACAGTTTTCTCATGATTCCCTCTCTTTTCTGTGTTTTGTGTGTCCTACAGGTTCAAAAGCATTATAAGTTTTTTCTGCGAACATTACAATGTGCGAAACGGAAATTGTTTCTTGCCGTGTGTTAAATATAAGTCCTACTATCACCGCTTTACTGCGTAAAGTACATTGCAATGCGCTTTTTTGTGCGCCCGAAGGGATTCGCCGAGCCGTGCCCTAGAAACGCCCCACCGGGGCGTTCCTGCCCCGCGGGACGCAAAGCGCGGGGCACGGGCTGTCCGAATCCCTTCTTTTACTGCCTCGTAAAATCCGTGCAAAACAAAAAGAGCAGCACCCCATAAGGTGCTGCTCTTGGTGCGACCGGGAGGATTCGAACCTCTGGCCTTCCGGGTCGGAGCCGAACGCTCTATCCAGCTGAGCTACGATCGCTTATGTATGAAAAACGCCGTTACAGCGTATTTCAATCTTGTAAAGTAGTCAATTTCCAATAGTGGTCAATTCGTGGTCTGACTACCGTTGACCACCGCGTTTTTGTAAGTGCAAATCACGCTGTATCGAACAAAAACGAGCCCAAAACCTGTCATGCCGCAGTTGTCGGAGAACTACGACATGGCAGTGCAACCAGACGCTGAAGCGTGAATTTTGTTGGTTCTGCACATTTGCCGCTAAAACAAGAAAAAGCCCGTTGTTGGTTGTCACAACAGGCTTTTCCGGCATTTTATAGTGCCACTGCACAGTAGTGGTCAAATGGTGGTCAAAAACCGCGTAACCTTAAGATGAGATGCTTTAAGGATGAAAAGAATTACGATTTCAATCGGTACTTTCTTGCCCTGCTGCTACCCTCCGCAACAATCGCTCCACTGGCAATCAGTTCTAACAGATACATCTTTGTGCGGGGGACTTGTAAGCCGATGGCGTCGGCAATTTGGGTGCTACTTGCTTCCGATGTGTCGGTCAAATATTGAAGGATGTCGTTCTTTCGCTTCTCTGAGATAGAATTAGACTTTCCGCCGTTTTTTGCCGCCGCTTTA
Organism: Gemmiger sp.; assembly: GCF_057431175.1. Taxonomy (NCBI): domain Bacteria; kingdom Bacillati; phylum Bacillota; class Clostridia; order Eubacteriales; family Oscillospiraceae; genus Gemmiger; species Gemmiger sp. The sequence continues at coordinate 2,000 of NZ_DBMDDV010000008.1, forward strand.
TTGGCGGCAAGCGGCAACAACAGTGTTGTGCGGTCTGGATTAAAGCTCTCCACGATTTCCGGCTCCTGCCAGCCCTGTTTTTGCCAGACGGTACGGATGCTCGGCAAACCGCTGCCCGCGCGCTCACCGACATTGATCAGGTTGAACATCTTAATGAGCGACTCGTTTCGCGGGTCGGATATGCTACCGGCAAGGGCCTCCTGCACATTGATACGGAACGCGCCGGGATTGGCGATGCGAATTTTATCCGGCCATTTTTGAATCACCAGACCGCGCCGGTCATAGTAGTCGGCGTGAATCAAGGCGTTTGCCAAAGCCTCGCGCAAAGCCTTATGCAGAGGGGTGTCGTCAATACGATCTGTACCCTCCAGCTTAAAAGGCACTTTAATATCCTGCGCAATCCGGTTGTATACGCGGAAGTAAAAGTCGCAAATGTTACCACTCCAATCACCGGAACTGGAGACGATACGGTCTGTCCAACGTTCATCTTCTGTGACAGAACGGTCATGCTCTTGATAATCCAGAAAATAATGTGGGAACTCGCGTACAATTTCGTATTCATGGCCGAACATAAGCAATCCGGCCGCTGTGGGGCGCAGTTTACCGTCCGTATCTCGCGCCATAGCACCGATGCGGTGCAGAAAATCCTCCACAGCTAATTCTGACCATACATGACCGGGTCGGAGATTATCCATGCGCTGGCGATAGCGGCGGATGGTGTCCCTGTCAAGGCAGTCTATCGTCATTGTAGGTGAAGGATACCCCAAGCTGCGAATAACAGCATTCTCATTGAATCCGGATTCAATAAAAAGTTGAATAGCATCTGTTCTTTGTTCAAGGCTGTACATCTCTGGCCTCCTACACATTTGAGTCCAGGATTTCGTCCGCACCCTCTTCACATGAAAGGTGAAAGGGCGAAAAATGACATATTTTTTTTTAAAAAAAGCATTGTAATGTTAGGTGCCTATGTTATACTTAACGCAAACCCATATCGGGTATGGAGGTAAGCGTAATGTACGGAATTTTAATTGTAGATGACAACTCTCTCGTCCGCATGTCGCTGGTGAACTTAATCAGCTGGAAGCAGCATAACGCTACCCTGGTTGCAATAGCGCATGATGGAAACGAAGCGTTTCGGTTGTGCGAAGAGCGTCTTCCACATATTGTAATCACCGATATAAAAATGCCCGGCTGTGATGGAATTACATTGATGCAGAAGATACACCGGTATTATCCGATGATTCAGGTTATCGCCATTAGTGCCCATGGAGTGTTTGAGTACGCTAAGCAGGCCATGCAGGCGGGATGCCTCAACTATATTCTAAAACCGATCAGTGGTGAAGAGCTGAACGAGTCCATTGCTTCGGCCATCGCTGTCATTCAAAGCAGAGGCGGACGGACAGACGAGGATCTGTACAACTTATACGAATATGCCTTGAACAGCTATCTTTCTTCTACCGAAAAATATTGTGCGGTCTTTTTGGCCGGCTGGGAGCTTCCGACGACAGAGGAGATCGAAAGCATCTGTGCGACAAAGTATTCGGGGCAGATATTGAAGGCACCCACTCAATACTTTCAAACCTTCTTATTGATTTTTGAGAAGAATGACGTCCTGGACAATTTGAAAAAGATAACAAATGCCTTAGTCGCTCGAGATGGTTGCAGATATGTGATTGAGCCCATTCCGGAGGCGGTATTGATTGACGAAGTGGGGAGCTATTTTGTTGGCATCAAAAAAAGGTCGCCCTTACGGCTTTTTGGGCTGGGAATCTGGTCGTACATGACGAGAGGTTTATCTTAGAAAAATTAGAGGATGAAGTAAAAATCTATTGGTCTTTGATTGACTACCAGGGCATGGCTAACGCACTAATGAAGCGCTTGGACCGAAGTGACATCCGTGATTTCTCTGCGATGAGAAAAAACAAAAAACTGATTGAGGATTATCTGCGGCTGCTGATGACGATATGTTTGTCCCGGTTCGACGAAGTGTGCGAGCTAATGCTAAACATCCGTAACCAAGAAACGAACTTTCACTATAAGGACATACTTCAGGTTTTGGAAGATGTTGAGCAACTACTGCTTCTAATTTGTGAAGATGCGGCAAAACAGAAGCAGGACGGCGTCGGGATTTCCTGGAAAGTTCGCCGGATCATTGACATAAACTATCCGTCACCAATCAATCTCTCGATGTTATCGTCCATCTTGGTATATTCACCTTCCTATATTGATAGGAGTTTTCGGAAGATCTTTGGGATGAGTGTAAATCAATATCTCATTCAAACACGGCTTAATGCGGCGAAATCCCTGCTTTGGTCCACCAACAATAAAGTCAGAGATATCTCGGAAAGCGTTGGATATAATGACTACTTTAACTTTGCCAAACAGTTTCGGAAGCAGTTCGGCTTGACGCCGACAGAATACCGAGCACAGCGAGAACGTAATAAGACATAAAAAAAGATGGAATAATGACATATTCATTTACGGTCTGTTTGTTATACTGAATTTGCACCGGTGATAATGCAAATCCGCATGAATTTGCGAATAGGTGCAAAATACAACGAAGGAGAATAAACGAAATGAGAAAACGGAAAGCTTTTTTAGGAGTTGGTTTGGCCTGCGCACTTCTGCTTACTATGCTCGCCGGTTGCGGAGCACAGGAATCCAGTGCTGCGCCCACGTCTGAGGCGTCTGTGAAGACAGAACAGACTGAATCCCAGAGTGGAAATGTATTCACCAACCCGGATGTGAGCATCGGCGAGGGAACAATCACAGTGCTTACTAATGTGACGGAAGGCAATCGCCTGAAGGAATTGGAGAAATACGCTCAGGAGTTCGATGCGAAATATCCCGGTACTCAGAAGGTGGAATTCGAGGCCATCGACGATTATGAGAATCAGACGAAAATCCGTTTGTCCGGCTCGGATTATGGCGATGTCCTGCTGATACCGAACACGGTGGATGTTGAGAACTTGGACGAGTACTTTGTACCGCTGGGAAAATATGACGAGTTGTCGAAACAGTATTACTGCATTGATGACCGCACTTACGATGATGTGGTATACGGAATTCCGGTGTCGGTGCAGTTCACAGGAATCTTCTATAATAAAACGGTTTTCGAGGAAGCCGGCATCACACAGATTCCGCGCACGATTGACGAGTTTATGGATGTCCTAAAGACGATTAAGGAAAAGACGGATGCAATTCCTTTGTATACGGCATATGCGGAACAGTGGCCGCTGAATCAGTGGGAGGCCAACACGCTGACGGTGGCCGGCGATGTGGATTATCCGTATGTGTTGCAGGCTCATGATCGTCAGAACTTCTTGAAGGGGAGCCCGAACTACAATCTGTACCGCATTATGTATGAGGCCCCTGCAGCAGGTCTGATTGAAGACGATCCTGCCACGGCAACTTTTGACGAAGCAAAGCGCCTGATGGCAAATGGCAAAGTGGCGACATGTGTGTGCAGCTCTTGGGCAATCAGCCAATTCCAAGAGGCGGCTGCTGATGCCGGAGTGAGCGAGGATGTGATTGGGTACATGCCGTTCCCGACCCCAACGGCTGATATGAAGCAGTTGGTGCGTTTGGGTCGTGACTATGTGAACGGAGTCAGCGTACATTCTAAGCATCAGGACATCGCGCTTGCTTGGGTGAAATTCTTCGCGGAGACCGACTACTCCACTCGTCTTGCTTCCAGTGTTTCTCCCCTGGTTGGCAGTGAGCTCCCGGAGATCGCTGTGGATTGGTACGATTTGGGCGTAGAGTTTGCAGCCTGCACAGCGGCCCAAGGAGAAGATCAGGGTTTGCTCGATAAGATTGATAAGGAATCTGAGGTCGGCCTTCTGGATGCGACTTTTAAGCAGCGCATCATTGACGCCGCCATCGGCAACAGAGATGAAACCTACGATGATATCATGAATGATCTGAACAGCTCTTGGGTCGCCGCGATGGATACACTGGGCGTACAATGAGCGTCTGACTTGTTCAAATGTAGAAGATTGCTTTGCAGAATGAAGCGTTCTGCCTAACGCTTCATTCTGCTTTTTTACTTCATTTTGCTTTTCTACAAGGAATAAAGAAGCACCCAGTTCAGGAAGCTCTGATTATATCAATGAGAGCCGGCGGCAAAATACTTTGCATTTTTACCGTTTTCGGAACTGCAAGGACGGAGCAAAAGATTCGCCGCCAGCCGAAATTGAATTATTCAGAACCTTCTCAGATTCGGATGTAAATTAAGACCATCTGAAGCGGGGTAAAGGGTAACGAAAGGGATACACGTTGATGAAGAATTTCAAGTTTACCAGGTTTGCCGATTTGAAACGAAAAACTCAGCAACGAATTATCATTGTGTGCTTTTTACTATTTCCCACGACATTGCTGATCGTATTCAATTATCTGCCTCTTACACAGCTACTGCTTTACAGCTTTACCGACTGGAACGGCACCAGCAGAAATTTTCAGTTCGTTGGCCTCAATAATTACGCTAAACTGTGGCAGGATCCGGAACAATTTGCTGTCCTAAAGGTATCTTTGTACTACATCATCGGTACACTGATTCAGACGGCCCTTGCTCTGTATTTTGCGACGATTTTGAGCTTCAGGGTAAGGTTTAAGAACTTTTTCAAAGCTGTTATTTTTTTCCCTTATTTGATCAATGGTGTAGCTATCGGATTCATCTTCCTGCTTTTCTACCGCAGCGAAGGGATGCTGGATGTTGTTATGCAGTTCCTGGGATTGGGAACGCACATTCACAAGTGGCTGGGAGATCCCCACATTGTTAACTGGTCGATCGTGGCAGCATCCATATGGCGCTACATGGGATTTATGTTTGTGATTTTCTATGGAGCCATTTCCTCGATTCCCACGGACATTTATGAAGCGGCAGCAATTGACGGTGTGAATGCATGGCAGAGGTTTTGGTTCATTATTGTGCCATCAATCCGCCAGGTGATTTTCGTAAACCTGGTCATCAACATCAGTGGCGCGCTGAGCATTTATGAGATGCCGTATATCATGACAGGAGGCGCCAATGGAACAAAGACTTTTTTGATGAACATATTGGATACCGCTTTTAAATACAATAAATACGGCGTTGCTTCCAGTATGTCGCTGGTTTTGCTGGCTGTCGTTTTGCTTGTGGCAGTACTGCAAAAGCTTGTCATTGGAAAGGAGGAGGCAGAATGAGTGTCAGGAAGCGTTCTACCCTGCTTGGGAAAGTGCTGGTGGCACTGAAGTACATTTCCCTCATTCTCATCACGCTTGTGTGTTTAGCCCCCATTATACTGGCCATTGTTACATCGCTCAAATCAAAGGCGGAAGTGTATGATTTAGGTGTTCTGCAACTGCCTGAAAGGCTTCATTTTGAAAATTATGTCACAGCCTTTGTGGACGGAAATATGCTGAACGGTTTTATGAACACTGTCATCATGTTGGGTGTGTCGTTAATCTTCGTGATTTTGAACGGGACAATGCTCGCATATATCTTCAGTCGGTTTGAGTTCCGCGGAAAGAAACTTCTGAAAAACGCTTTCTTATTCGCTTCTATCGTCCCAAGTATGAGCGTTCAGGTGATGGTATACCGCATTATCAGTGCTTTAGGTGTGTATAATACGCGGATGGCGGGTTTTCTTCTGTACATCGGCACCGACATAATCGCCATCTATATTTTCTTGCAGCAACTCTCGACCATCCCCGTATCACTGGATGAAGCAGCCATCATTGACGGGGCAAGTTACTTCACAGTGTACCGACGCATCATTTTACCGTTGCTCCGACCGGCAATTACCACGATAGTCATCATAAAGGGAGTTGGAATTTACAACGACTTTTATATCCCCTATCAGTACATGCCAAAGAACAGCTTGCGTGTAGTTGCCACGACATTGTTTCAATTCAAAGGGCAATATGGAACGCAATGGGAGGTCATTTGCGCGGGTGCTATCATTACAGTTATCCCAATTCTAATAATATTTATCTTGCTCCAAAAGCAAATTTACAATGGGCTAATTCAGGGATCAATTAAATGAAAGGGAACTGTTTGCTATGGTAGAAAAGAAAAAAATGCTAATGTTTATCTCCCAGTTGGAGATGGCAGAAGTATCGGTGATTATCCCCACTCTGTCTTGGGTGGCAGAGCAAGCCGGAATGGTTTTTGAAGCTTACTTGGGGAGTGAGCGGGACGGACTTCTTTTTGCGAAAACGGGTAGCACAGTACTGGGGGGCAACCATTTTCAGCAGTTTAATTATTTGAATGCATATTATGACATTTACTATTTCATCTATGGGACAACCAGCTTGTTCGATTCTTCGATTCGGGCATTTTCTAAAAATGTAATTGTGCGAGCAAAATCCATCCGGGAATTTTACTGCGGCGTACAGGATTACTTTGGTCTGGAAGAAGAAAAAGTCGTATTGTTCGACACAGAGTACATCAACGACGGAACCACCAGCCGGGAATTTCTTCCGTATTTCTATCCGGAAGTGCTGTTTCATCAAGCGTGGGGATACATAGGTCAGAAGGAAAATTTTCTGCCCGAAACCATTATTTCGGAGATTCCCCCCCTCTCGAATACGATTGGAGTAGAAACTCTGTCGGCTGAAATAGCTCACCGGTACGAAAAGCAGGCAAAGGGAGTTGCTTTTGGCGATCCGGAGGCCATTTTGTCCATGATGGCCACGCTTTGTCGGGATAAATATGTTGCTCTTTACGGGGCAGCGAAACCCAAAAAGTTGAAAGATATAGAGGTATCGTCCTACACCGAGCAATACACCTGTGCAATGGAAGATATTAAGCAGCTGACAAAGGCAACAAACAATAATGTTTTAGTCGGGCGCCAGATTGGGGACGGAGATTTGTTTGAGTGGGGAAAGCACGGCATCTGCATTAAAATCATGGATCCGAATCGTCCGGCGTTTCCGAGTGTTTCTACCATTCCGTATCAGTGGGCCAATACAGAACGCTGCTGGGATGAGAACGAACCCAGTGACGAACAACTGATGCAATATGCCCAGCAGGGAAAAATCCTCTCCACCTTAGTGTGGCATTCGGGCGAAATGGCCCATAACGAGGCCATGATCAATTTGATGGAGTTGGCTTCCTTCACCGGCATTAAAATGGGAATTGGCGTACATGCCGCACGCTATCAGACATGCCCACAGCTGTGGGAACTGCTTTCTGTGGAACGCTCACAGGGCGGTGTGTGGGGCTTGATCGAACCCATTCTGCACTGCGGCGGCATGGGTGTCATGGCCGAATGCGGCTGCCCCCCGGAGGCGCTGAAACAGCACTGCGTCCGTGCAATGAAGGAAATCGAAGAGATTGCCGGAAAAGCAGGAATGCCAAAGGGCTATATGGCATTTATGGATACTGATTTAAAAACGCTCACACAGCTTCATCCGGAGCTGTATCAGGCGGTGGAGGAAGTCGGTCTGGATTATTACATTTCTTCCGCACTGCCGGGAAGAAATCGCATTCTATACCAGGGAAAGTCCATGGTTGCTTTCAATCTTACCCCGCGCAATGTGTGCGCCGGGTCCCCCTATGTGCGTATGTCTGTGATGGAGGACATCGTTGAGTGTGAGCGCACTGCGCCCGGCTGGATTATGGGAGTGCTTGATTCGCCAGTTGTCTCGTTCACGCCATATATTTGGAACAGGGGCAGCAAATTCATGGAAATCGTCAACTGGATGGTGCATGGGGAGACAATCAATGTTCTTCCGCACACAATCTCGAGATACACTCGGATTCTCAAAAAAATGGGGTACATTGAGTAATGTTTATGATTAAGCCTTTGAAAGAGGCAATAGAAGAATCTTATACCAAAATTAGAGAGCTGGAAATTGCCCAGCTGTATGCCAGCTGCTACAAAACGGCATGGGAGACGACGCTGTCCCTAGAGGAAGATGGAAAGAGTTATGTATTCACGGGCGATATTCATGCCATGTGGCTACGGGACAGCGCAATGCAGCTTCTTCCGTATTTGAGTATGGCGGATATTGATGTTGTGGCGAGGGCTCTGCGTGGCGTTGTGCTTCAGCAGGCACACTTTATTCAAATTGATCCCTATGCCAACGCGTTCAACCGAAAGCCCGATGGCAGCTGCTTTTGCGCAGATCACACGCAAATGAGCCCGTGGGTTTGGGAGCGAAAGTATGAGGTGGATTCTCTGGCGTTCTTTCTGTTCTTCCTGGAAGCCTATTTCCGTCGGACGAAGGATCGCACGGTATTTACCGAGACCGTGGTTGGTGCGGTGCAGACCATATTAGAGGTTTGGCGAACAGAGCAAAAACACGCGGAATTCTCCCCCTATCGGTTCGAACGTGACTCTCCTTTGAAAACGGAAACATTAAGCAATGGAGGGCAGGGCACGCTTGTGGGCTATACAGGAATGACATGGTCCGGCTTCCGCCCGAGCGACGACGCGTGCGAGCTGCATTATTTGATTCCTGCCAATATGCTGGCGGTCAGTGTGCTTAACCGTTTACAGGAACTACCATTGCCTGATGCCATCTTGAAATCTGCCAAATCGCTCAGCAGGGAGATTGATTCCGGCATTCAAAAGTTCGGAGTTATCGAGCATCCGAAGTATGGTCGCATTTTTGCCTATGAAGTGGATGGTCTTGGAAACTATACTTTGATGGATGACGCGAATCTGCCCAGCTTGCTGGGTGCCCCATGGTACGGCTACTGCCAGCCGGAGGATGAGATCTATAAAAACACGCGTCGTTTTCTCCTCAGCGAGAATAATCCATATTATTTCACGGGGAAGTTTGGCGCGGGGATTGGAAGTCAGCACACCCGTAAAGGGTATATCTGGCCGATTGCACTTGCCGTCCAGGGGTTGACATCCACGTCTCTTGATGAAAAAAAGGAAATCCTGTCGATGCTTTTCAACACCACCGCCGGCACCTATCACATGCATGAAAGTTTTGAGGCGAACGATCCGACACATTTTACGCGCGCATGGTTTGCATGGGCCGATTCGATGTTCTGTCTCTTGGTGCAGCAAATATATAAATTATGACGTACTCTATGCGTAGCTGCGATGCCATATGGGACGCGGAAGCGTTTATGCTCGCAGAAGGGAGGGCGTCGGAACAGAGTCATTCAATAACAGAGGAGTGCCGTCATGATAACACAAACACTGAACAGAGGCTGGTGCATCCGGCCATGTACGCACGGAGACTGGGAAATAAAGGCGAATATTCCCTGCAGTGTGTTGCATGCAATGCTGGATGCAAAACTGGTATGTGATCCCTTTTATCGAAAAAACGAGTATGAAGTCCGAGAGCTGTTTAATCAGGACTTTTGCTACACGCTGTGCTTTGTACCGCAAAAGGAGATTCTGAAGCAGGAGTATGCCGAATTGGTCTTTTACGGACTGGACACCCTGGCTGATATTCGATTGAACGGTGAGTTCCTCGCGTCGGTGGATAATATGCATCGCACATGGCGTTTGCCGGTTGCCGGCAAATTGAAAAAGGGCGAAAACCATCTGGAAATTATCTTTCGATCTTCGTTGAAATTTATCCGGGAAAAAGGTCAGGATCCCTCCATACACTATGTGGCAAAGGGCTGTATCCGCGGAAACAATTATTTACGAAAAGCACATTGTATGTTCGGCTGGGATTGGGGTCCCCAACTGCCGGATGCAGGTATCTGGCGCCCGGTGGAGTTGTGCGCTTTTTCGGACGCGCGCATCGCCGACGTGCGCATAAAGCAGGAACATTGCACCGGAACGGTCTTCCTTCAAACGGAAGTGCGTCTCGCCCAACTTGCAGACTTAGAGAGTTACACTGTCTGCTGCACACTCACTTCGCCGTCAGGAGATGCGCTATATGCACAAAGTGTGTCCGCAGAGGAAACAGCAGCGGTATCTTTCGTGCTGAAATCTCCGCAACTGTGGTGGCCGAACACGTATGGCGAGCAGCCTCTGTATACTTTGAATGTGGAACTGCATGACAAAGATAGTCAAGTGCTGGATGACTGGCACAAGCAGATTGGTCTGCGGGAGTTGACGATAAGCCGTAATCAGGATGAATGGGGTGAGGAATTCTGTTTTCGGGTCAATGGTGTCAAGATATTCGCCATGGGAGCTGACTATATACCCGAGGACAGTGTAGTCACGAGAGTTACGCCCGAGCAGACGCTGCGTCTTCTGAAGGATTGCGCCGCTGCCAACTTCAACACAATCCGCGTATGGGGCGGTGGCTACTATCCCGATGATTGGTTCTACGACGCCTGCGATCGCCTTGGCTTGATCGTCTGGCAGGATGCAATGTTTGCCTGTAATGTGTACCGGATGGATGCGGCGTTTGAAGAGAATATTCGTGCAGAGCTGCGGGACAATCTGCTGCGCATTCGTCATCACGCATGCTTGGGTCTTCTATGCGGTAACAACGAAATGGAGCTTGGCTGGGTGGGCTGGGAAGACGTGGTAACGCACCATCCTGCGCTGAAAGCAGACTACATCAAGATGTTCGAATACGTAATCTCGCAGGAAGCACAGATTAATGCGCCGGACGTGTTTTACTGGCCCTCCTCGCCCTCCTCGGGTGGTTCCTTCGATGATCCGAATGCCGAGAATCGGGGAGATGTCCATTATTGGGACGTATGGCATAGAATGAAGCCCTTTACAGATTACGAAAAGTTCTATTTCCGTTTTTGCTCTGAATTTGGATTTGAATCATTCCCCGGGCGCAAAACCATTGAGACTTTCACAGAGCCAAGTGACCGTAATATTTTTTCTCCCGTGATGGAAAGCCATCAGAAAAACGGTGCAGCCAATGGATTGATCATGTTCTATATTTCCAGCTATTACCGCTACCCGAAGGACTTTGACAGTCTGCTCTATATTTCGCAGCTTTTGCAGGCGGAAGCGATGCGGCACGGCGTGGAACACTGGCGACGTAACAGAGGCCGCTGCATGGGCGCCATTTACTGGCAGCTCAACGACTGCTGGCCGGTGGCATCGTGGGCCAGTATTGATTATTTCGGACGCTGGAAAGCGTTGCACTATTATGCACGCCGCTTTTTTTCGCCGCGTATGGTGACGGCAAAGGCGGAAGATGCCAAACTGCGGATGTGGGTTCACAACGACAGTCGCACAGCGCTTGAGGGCACGGTTGAGGTAGAGCTGAGAGACACGGCTTATGGTCTTTTGGCTCATATGGAGGTGCCGGTTCAGGTGCCGCCTCTCAGCGTGACAGAACTGGATCCGGTTGACTTTATGCAGGAGTTGGCGGAACGCGGACAGGATACGGTATTTGTTGCGTATCGGTTGTGCGAAAAGAACAATACCGGCGCATATGCCAGCACGCTGTTCTGTCGACCCAAACAAATGGAGTTACCACGACCGAACTACACAGTGCATGTGCTGGACTGCGGTAATGTGTTTGATATTTACGTAAAAAGCGATTGTTATGCGCATCAAGTGGAGATAGAAACAAACTTGACTGACCGCCCATTCTCCGATAACTACTTCTCCTTGTGTACACCGCAGGGTGTACATGTCGCACTGGAAAAGGACTCTGTGGCGCCGGGAGTGACAGCAGAACAGTTGCGAGAAAGCTTGCAAGTGCGTAGTGTGGCAGATACATTCTGAAAACTAAATATGTCATTTTTGCTTCGAAATAAGAATAGACATCAGCATTGGGGATAACACGGTGAGCCACTCCACTTCCCGTGCTATCTGATTGATTTTGTAACGCAAAGAGAATCAGCGCAGAAACTACCCTGAAGCAGTAAAGGAGGACTTGGTATGGCATATTTGGGCGTTGACCTAGGTGGAACCAATATTAAGGCGGCGCTGGTGACGGAGGAAGGGAAAATCCTGCGAGAAGCATCAGTGCCCACGGCGCTCCCGCGTTCGTCCGAGGCTGTGTGCGATGACATAGTGAAGCTTTGCACAGAGTTGGCCTCGGGGGAGTGGGTGGAAGCAATCGGTGTCGGTTGCCCTGGTTCGGTGGATCGTGGCCGGGTGCTCTATTCTAACAACTTGAATTGGCATAATTTTAATATGGCAGAATATTTGCAGAGTCGTACAGGTCTGCCAGTTTATATCGGTAATGATGCCAATGTGGCAGCCTTGGGTGAGGCGCTGGCGGGCTGCGCCAAAGGTGCAGAAAGCGCGGTCATCGTGACATTGGGCACCGGCATAGGCGGTGGCGTAGTGCTGCAAGGAAAACTTCTAACTGGCTATACTGGTGTAGCCTCAGAGCCGGGGCATATGGTGATTATGGACAGCCTCGATGCACCCCGCTGCACTTGCGGGCGGTGTGGATGCTTTGAAAGCCTCGCAAGTGCAACGGCTTTGATCCGAATGACGGCAGAGGCGTGCCGTGCCCATCCGCAGAGTCTGCTACATACGCTGGCCCCGCGGGAGGATACTATCACAGGACGAACCGCCTTCGATGCCGCGATCCAGGGTGATATTGCGGCCCAGGAAGTGGTGGAACATTATATTCATTACTTGGCGGTTGGAGTAGCAAACCTCATTAATATCTTTTTCCCGGAAGTCATTGGACTTTCGGGTGGTGTGGCAAATCAGGGAGAGGCACTTTTGAAACCACTGCGTGCAGCAGTGGAACCGATGGTGTTCGGCAATGCCTTTGCCCAAAAGCATACGAGGATTACGACCTGTACGCTGGGTTACCACGCCGGGGTCATAGGTGCGGCGCTTCTGGCAAAACAAAAGCAGTAAAGCGAATATACTTTAAAGAATGCAAGCTCAGCGGATCAACCCTAACCCAGCCCTGCATGACCTCAAAATGCAGATGGTTGCCAGTTGAATCCACATACCCAACAACCTGCCCTGCCGTTACCGCTTCACCAGCGGTAACGGCAGTTTGCGTTTTGTGGGCATACAGGCGAAATAAACGTCCATAAACGGTGAGAATCACCGCACCTGCAGATTCGCATCCAGAAAGACGGATTGCTAATTTCCCTGCCAAGCACTCTGCCTGCTGCGTATATTCTGGAAATTGTGAAAGGACTCGCCTAATGCTGGGAAAAATTCCTCAGACCTAAAATGTGTATATCGTAACCGGGTATACGCAAAGGGCTTCGAAGTCCGGTTCCATATGTTATGCAGAATTTCAAAATGAATCCATATGACAGGGGCTTATTTCTGTTCTGCGGTAAAAAGTGCGACAGGTTAGGATTTTCCATGCTTATGCCATAAATAGGTCAAAAACGGAATCGGCGTGCCGAAGTCCGTTCTGTTGCTGAATACGCCAATGTCGGTTATGAAACCGCTGTTGACAGCAAACTGAACATTATATCCGGGTTTTAGCTGACCATTGCGCATATGGTCGTCTTTCATATGCATAAAAGTGGCATCTGTGTCTGTCTTGGAATAGCTGTTGCGATTCTCCCCGCAAATTGCCTTCTTTCTGTTATACTCCATCCAGCGGCTATACAAGAGAGCCAGTTCATCCCGCTCCCGAACGATCTCCGGCTTATGATGCCCGCGGCCTTTTTTCACTTCAATGCCCTGCGCCTCGATTTCCGCATTGAGCTGTTCCGGTCTTTTCTCAACCTTAGTCGAGGTCAGATTTCCTTGCGGACATACCAGCTCTTTCAACCTTGTCTTGATTTTCTCAAGCTGTTTGCTTACCTGCTTTAGCCATACGAATGTATACCGATTTGCCATGCTTTCGATTTTGGTTCCATCCACAAACACCTCAGAGTGCTCGGTATACCCTTTATCCTCCAGCTTCTTTACATATTGAAAGAACAAATCCTCGAACGCTTCCTACAGGTTACGGTTGCTCCGAAATCTTGCTATGGTGCAGTGATCCAGCGCTTTCTGATCCTCCAGCATCCAGCGGAATACCATATTCTCCCTGCACAGATCCTCTATTTTACGGCTGGAATATACGCCCTTCATGTAGGCGCACACCAGAACTTTAAATAACACACGCGGCTCTATCCGCAATTTTCGGATTTCCGAATAAACGCTATACAACTTTGTGAAATCCAGTCCCTCAAGCTGGGTGCTTGCCTGATAGAGCGCGTTGTGTTTCGATATTCTTATTTCTGTCGGCATCCGAAATTTTAACTGTTGACTTTTTTCCAAAATTTCGATATGCTGTTCTTGCTTTTGAGTTTCTTTCACAACTATTAACTTAAAGCAAAAGACCGAAGTTGTAAAGCCTTTTTTGGCTTTTTACTTCGGTCTTTCTTTTTTAGAGGGGGATGTGCAACAGCCCCCCTTTTTTTTGGCGTTTTGTGGTGCCGCTGCACAGTAGTTGTCAAATGGTGGTCAACTACGAATGGGCAGAAATTCAGGGAGCCAAAGAAATAGAAGACTTGGACAGAGCCAATACACTATTCGGAAATCATTTCGCCAAATAGCTCTTTCAAAAAATCATCCACGCCGCCTGCAGCCTGAATTGTGGCAATCATCAAATCATCCGGGTCAACACGGGCAAAATCAATGACATATCCCGCATGGCGGGCAAGCTGCGAAAGAAAAACACGCTGGGTCCTGCCGTTGCCTTCGCGGAATGGGTGAAGTTCATTTGTCCGTTCGTATAAATCTACTATGGCAGAAATGAAATGTGCTTTATCTAACCCCACAAGAAAGCATTGCTTCTCTAATCTGGAAAAAATCGCACTTGATGTACTTTCAATTTGCGCAGCGAGGCAAAACTGCGTGCCTTTCTTTGCAATATCTACGGTGCGCGGCTTACCCGCCCATTCGTATAAATCTTCAAACAAAAAGCGATGAATCGCACAGTAATGCGCAAAATCGAAACTTTCTGCTAAAGGTTTTTCTTCCCATAAAGCAGCCTTGGCAGGAACGATCGTACCTTCCACAGCGTCCAAATCCGCTTGATTACGAATGTTCAATGTGTTTATCAATACAACCGTACCCGGATAGCACCCATCCTGCAAAGAATCCACTGCATAGTTTGCCATGGCATTTTACCCTCGCTGCGCCCTGCGCCGTGCCAGAATTTCGGCAGCCAAGGTGCGGGCATCTACTTTGCCGTCCATCAGGCGGCGGCAATCTATGCGAGTCTGTTCCGTAACCTCGTACCCTTCCATGCGCGAAGATGCCAAAGCGTTTTCCAATGCCTGTTCGCGGGTAATCGGTGCCATATACAAAACCGCCTTCCTATGATTTTGTATCTATTATAAACGATAAGCCGGGCAAAAGCAATCACGCTTTTGTCCGGCTTTCAGGGTCAAGGCAATACCGCATAATTCTAAGTGCCGATACGGCGAGCGAGGTGCGGCAGCTGCTAAGCCAAAAGCGCAGATAATACTTTGTGTATTATCGAGCATTTTGGCAACGCAGATGCCGTGCCGAAGCCGCTGGAGCGGTGCTTAAGCCGTAAGGCGGGAATTGTGCGGTGTTGCCTTAAGCAAGAATCAGCGACAGCAGATAGAACGGTGTCGGGTCCGGGGCGGCGGAGGGAAGCGCTGTGATCGTCACGGTGTGCCGGGCGCGGGGGGCGTGGTGCAGCACCGGGGTCAGCGCCAGACTGTCGCTCCAATCCTCGTCAAAGTTGCCGTCCAGCAAAATCGGGTGCGCGGTGTCGCCGTCCATCACCAGCTGCGCCTGCAGGGCGGGGCGTTGGATCGTGCGGCGGAACTGCACCGCAAGGCAGCTGCAGTCCACCGTAAAGGTCAGGGAATCCCCTGCCTTTTGGGCAAACCAGCCGTTTTTCCAGTGGTCGAGATGCCCAAGCTTTTCCCTCGTGTCGGCGCGGAAACCGTGCAGCGCGGGGCAGGCTTCGCGCAGTGTCAGCCGTTGGGCGTTTTCGTAGGCGTTGGCGGTCAGCGGGGCGGGCAGCGGAGATTCGGCTTCCGGCTCGTCCCGCTGGGCATTGACATCTGCCAGCAGCTTTGTAATCTCCTCTGCCACAAGCCCGTGGCCGAAGTCGTTCGGGTGCAGACCATCGGGCGTGAGCTGCTGCATTGTGTACTGTCCGTCTTTCATTTGGCGGTAGATCGTGTTTTGTACACTGACGCGGGGCAGGGCGTACCAATCGCCCACGGCACCGTGCTGTGCCTCGGTGGTCAGACCGCTGTCATAATAGATGTTGTGCAGCAGCACCAGCGCAGGACGGGACGGCCAAGACAAGATACGGCGGACGGCTCCCTCGTAGGTTTCCTGACAGAATGTGTTGCGTGTGTCGTTGACGCTGAAATCCAGCACGACAAAGTCGGGCTGGTACATCAAAAGGTCGGTCACAGCGCGGGACACCCCATACAGCGAGTCGGTACCGCCGATGCCGCCGTTGACATAGTGGAATTTTGCCTGCGGGAACGTTTCGCACCACCAGCGGTATACACGGTAGGCGTAGGTGTTTTCCGGCTGGGTGGTAAGGCTGCCCTGTGTGATGGAGCCGCCCAGAAATCCGATGGTCAGTTCCTCGCCGGCAGCGGCGCGGCAAAGGACGCTTTTCAGTTTGGTTGTGTTCATGCCTGTTCCTCCAGCTTGTGTTTCAAAAAGGCGGTCAATACCTCGGCGGCGGCACGGTGAGAGAGAACGCCCGGGTGCTGCCGCGAACCCACGGTGTCGGCAGTTGTGTCCGGCAGCGGCAGGTAGAAGGCGCGCGTGTCGCCGCTGCGGCTGCCGTATTGTTGAACGGCACCCTGCAGCACCTCCTGCAGCCCGCTGCCCAGCATTCCATAGCTCCAGACCAGCACGGCGCGGGGGTTGCGCTCACGCAGTATCGTCAAAAAATCGCAGACGGCATCTTGCAGGCGGCGCACATCCTCGGGGTGGTAGCTGCCGTCCGGCAGTGTGCGCAGCTTGTACGCTTTGCCGGTCACGGGGTCGAGCCACGCCGGATTGCAGAAGGCGTGTTCATCGTTGGTGGCGAGGTTTACAATGACTGCATTGGGCTGCCAAGCAGAAAAATCGTTCTGCTGTTTAGCACCGAGGGCAGTGTTGCGCGCACCCTCCGCCACGCCGCAGACCTGCTCGTAATAGGGCGGCAGGGTATGGTGCGGGTCATTGTCCCACCCGCAGACGATGCCCCAACCACTCTGGGAGACAAGGCGGTACTCAGCCCCGAGCGCATCGGAGGTCAGGCGGGCGTAGTGGTTTTCGGCGCTGAAAAAGGCACCGATCCAGTCCTCCTCCTGCCGGGCTCCCAGCGTACCCTCGCCGCTGGTGATGCTGTCTCCCACAAATTCCAGCCGACAGCGCGGCTCCGGCAGGGGCAGAAATTCGCCGCCGGCATATTCTACGGCGTTCAGCTGCAAAAAGTGGGTGGGATCCTGCTGCATCGGCTGTACATCATTTAAAAGGCGGACGTGCTTCGGCGTGCCGGGCGTCATACCGCGGAACGCGCAGACACGGTTGCGCCCCGGGGTCAGTGCCTGCCGGGCAATCCATGCGCCGTTCAGCTCGATGCTGACCCACGGCTCGATCTCGGTGTAGTCACACTCCAGTTGGAACCACAGCTCACTGCCGGTAAAAAGCAGCTCTGCGCCGGAGGCAGTCCAGAACAGCGGCAGCGGGTTGCGCCCCCTATGGCGGCCCAAGGCGCGGATCTGCGGCAGGACGGAAAGCGGGCTGATTTGCAGTGCGGTCATTTGCGGTACATTCCTTTGTAATAGGTTTCAATGATGTCGGCAGCGGGACGGTTGTTGACGGCGTAAGGGCTGGAAACGCCCGGGTCGGCGGGCCAGTCCCAGACGCCGAAGCCCTGTACAAAGGGAGCCTGACGGCAGGCATCGAACATGGCCTTGTACCATGCGGCCTGCTCGGCATTGTCCGGTGCGCCCGTCAGCTCCCAGTTGTTCGGTACGGCGGCGGAGCCATGCACCGCCATGCAGCCTGCCTCGGTAAAAAGCACGGGCTTACGGAATTTTTCTGCCACCTGTCCGATGCGCGCCAGCTGGCGCGGCCAGTCCTGCAACGGATAGTACCCGCTGGACGCAATCACATCCACGGCATCCCACCATGCGATGTGATCCTCGCCGTATTTGTCACAGTTATAGGTCAGTGTGCCGGGGTATACCCCGCGCACGGCGGCCAAAAGCTGCCGCCATTCGGCTTCACGGTGCTCGGTCATTGTCATCTCGCAGCCGGTGATGAACAGCTTGCAGCCTTCGCGGGCGGCGATTTCGGCGTAATGCAGCTGAAACGCTGTGTACTGCGCAAACCAACGGCCCCATTGGCTCTCGCAGGGGACATCGTGGTCAAAAAAACTGATGCGCGCCCGCCATACGCCGTTGGCGCAGTTGACGGTAGGCTTGAGTGCGACCTCCAGCCCAAGGCTGCGTGCAAAGCGGATGCAGCCGCAAAGCTCCGCGTCTGTGGGGGTGGCGGCGCTGCGGTAGTCGATTTCTTCACTGTACGGGGTGGCCTGCACCCCGGCAGGGGTAAGGATGACCCAGCGGCAGCCGGTTTTGGCGGCCATTGCGGCAAGGCTGCGGCGAGCGGTGCCCCCGCCCAGTACGCCGCGGTGCGGGAATACGGCAAAATTGACAGCAGTAAACGGGTGATTGAACATAGCGAGGCAACCCCTTTGCACGAAAAATATAAGTCCCTGTTTGGCTTTTAGTATAGCAAAGAAAAACGGTCTGTCAAGTAGTTTTAACTAAAAATGATTGCGGTATTTAGCTAATTTGATGGTTGACCTTTAGCCATACAGCCATTATAATAAAGTATATACTAGGATGGGTAAGGAGTGTTTGCGTATGGCAAAGGGTGTCCGGATGGCGGATATTGCCGAAAAATTAGGCATCAGCATCGTATCGGTGTCCAAGGCGCTGGCCGGCAAAGACGGCGTAAGCGAGGAGATGCGCGCCAAAATACTCTCCACGGCGGAGGAGTTGGGCTACCGTTCACCTGCTGCCAAGGCGACGGCCACGCAGCAGACCGGCGGACAGATCATCGGCGTGCTGGTGGCAGATCACTTTTTTAACGAAAATACATTCTATTCCAATCTGTACCGCGCTATTTTGCAGCACAGCGCACCGCAGGGCATCAGCGTGGCGATGGAAATCGTCTTCCCTCAGGCGGAGCAAAGCTGTACGATGCCTACCTTTTTGGTCAACCGCAAGGTGGACGGACTGATTTTTATGGGGGAGATCGACCGCCGGTATATGTCCACTGCTGCGCAGAGCGGCCTGCCGTTCCTGCTGCTTGATTTCTACGATGATGCGATCGCGGCAGACTGTGTGCTGTCCGACAATGTCAGCGGCGCGTATCAGCTGACCGAAACTATTCTGCGCACCGGGCGCAGGGAGATTGCCTTTGTGGGCAGTGTCAATGCGACCAGTTCAATCATGGATCGCTATCTCGGCTACACCAAGGCATTGCTGCGCGCCGGTCTTGAGCCGCGCGCCGACTGGCGGCTTGAGGACCGCGGTGCGGACGGACGGTTTATCCCGCTTACGCTGCCGCAGCAGATGCCGCAGGCATTTGTCTGCAGCTGCGATGAGGTTGCCTACAATCTGGTCGAGACACTGCGCCGTGCCGGATACCGGGTGCCGCAGGATGTGGCCGTGGCAGGATATGACGATTTCCGATATTCCACCATCTGCGATCCGCCGTTGACAAGCTACCGCGTGGATGTGGACAGCATGGCGGCCGCTGTCGTGGATCAGATGCGCCGTAAGATGGCACGAAAGCACAGCCTTGCCCCTACCATTATGGTGCCGGGAGCGTTGGTCGTGCGCGAGTCCACCGCCAAGCAGGATTAAGTATTTAACTTAAACGCAGGCTAAATAATTCGTTTAGCTTGCGTTTTGCCATATTTCGAGCGTTTTTGTTGTCGTTTTGCATAGTCAGAAACCACGAAATTTGCGCGATTTCCCAAGTTTAAGAAACTTTTAGCTAACATATTGACTTAAACGAAAGAAAATTATATACTAAATATGCAATCGGGAGTTAGCTAAACGGACGCGAGCGATGCGGAAACAAGAGCGAATGTTTAGGGGTACTCCGCCAATGAAACTGCTTTTCTTAAGGAGGAAAACGCATTATGAAAAAGCTTATCGCAATGGGTATGGCCGGTGCCATGTCCGCCGCACTGCTGGCAGGCTGCGGCGGCGCTGCATCTTCTGCCGCAGACACTGCTTCAACCGCCTCTACCGGTACCGAGGCATCCTCTGCCGCCACGACTGAGCTGCAGATGGCCTGAACTACAGCAAGCTGACCGTTGGCACTGACGGCACCGACCTGACCGCCAGCCTGAAGATCCTGACCCAGCGCACTGACCTGATCGAGGACGGCACCTTTGATAAGTACATCTCCGAGTTCAATGCCATCTACCCCAACATCTCCATCAAGTATGAGGGCATGACCGACTACGCCAACGATATGACCACCCGCCTGACCAGCAATGACTGGGGCGACATCTGCATGGTGCCCACCACCATCCCCCTGACCGAACTGGGCGATTACTTTGAGCCGCTGTGCAGTGTTTCCGACATTGAGAACGACTACAACTTCGCCAGCAACCGTTCCTTTGACGGCACGGTCTACGGCATCCCCTCCACCGGCAATGTGCAGGGCATCGTCTACAACAAGGCCGTCTTTGAGAAGGCCGGTATCGACAAGCTGCCTACCACCCCTGATGAGTTCCTTGATGCACTGCAGAAGATCAAGGACAACACCGATGCCATCCCCCTGTACACCAACTACGCCGCAGGCTGGACGATGAGTGCCTGGGATGCCTACATCGGCGGCGGCGCTACCGGCGATGCCGACTGGATGAACATCACGATGCCCCAGACCGCTGACCCGTTTGCTCCCGGTGTCCCCACCGGTGATGCCCAGAGCGGTCCCTACGCCGTTTACTACACCCTGTACGAGGCTGTGAAGCGCGGTCTGACCGAGGATGACCCCACCACGACCGACTGGGAGGGCTGCAAGCCCATGATCAACAACGGTCAGATCGGTGCTATGGTTCTGGGCAGCTGGGCGGTCGTGCAGATGCAGGATGCAGGTGACCATGCTTCGGACATCGCCTATATGCCGTTCCCCATCACCGTCAACGGTACGCAGTACGCCTCCGCCGGTGCTGACTACTGCTTCGGTGTCAACAAGAACATCTCTGACGACAACAAGCTCGCTGCCGAGCTGTACATCAAGTGGTTCAGCGAGTCCAGCAACTTCTCTTACGACCAAGGCGGTGTTCCCGTTCTGAAGAGCCAGGAATACCCCGAAACCCTCGCTGCCTTTGACGGTATGGAGTTGGTTGAGGATACTACTGCTCCCAGCGAGATCGCTGACCTTGCCGATAATGTCAAACAGGAGGCTGAGCTGGCCCTGAACGCTGACGAGACACATGTGCAGCGTGTGGTTGAGGCTGCCGTCAACGGGGACGAGACTCTCGATGACATCGTGGCCGACTGGGACGATTCTTGGGGCAAGGCCGTTGAAAAATACGCCCCCAAGGCATAAATAACCTTGTAAGCCTAAGGGACGGGGGATGACCCCGCCCCTTGTTTTGTGGAAAATCTCAGAGGGAGGAAAACCTATGAGTACACCTGTTCAAGCCACTGCAAAGCCCAAAAAGAGCTTTCTCGAATGGTGCAAGAGTATGCGCGGGCAGCAGATTATCTGCACGGTGGTCTTTCTGGTGCTGCCGCTGCTGCTGCTTTTCATGTTCACCTATCTGCCGTTCTTCAAGATGGTGGAGTTCTCTTTCTTTAAAATGAAGTACATCGGACGGCGTACCTTTGTGGGGCTGCAGAATTACATTGATGTCTTTACCCGCAAGGACTGTTTCCAAGCCCTCAAGCTCAGCCTCTATTATATGGTCGGTTCGGTCGTGCAGATGGCGCTTGCGCTGCTGTTCGCCACGATTTTGAGCTTCAAGGTCAAGGGCGGCAAGTTCTTCCGCGGTGCGCTCTACTTCCCGTGCCTGATTTGCGGCATTTCGGTTGGTTTTATCTTCAAGTTCTTCTTCACCCACGGCTTTGTGCTGGACACACTGCTCTCCTGGGTGGGCTTCAACCCTGAAACGCTGCCGTACTGGCTGCGCGATGAGTCCATCAACAAATTGTGCTGGTGGCGTGTTCGGTCTGGAAATACGTCGGGCAGAACATCGTGATGTTCATCGGTGCAATCGCCTCGGTGGATGCCACTCTGTACGAGGCCGCCGAAATTGACGGCGCCAACGCATGGCACCGCTTTAAGGACATCATTCTGCCATCCATCCGCACCATCGTGGTGCTGAACCTCATCATCTCGGTTTCCGGTGCGTTGTCCGCCTTCGAGATGCCCTACGTTGTCACGGGCGGCGGCTTCGGCACATCGACCTACTTTGTTGTTATGGATAAGCTCGCCCACACTGACCAGAAGGTCGGTCTTGCCTCCGCGATGGCAGTTGTCCTGCTGGTACTCATCATGATCGTGACCTATGTGCAGAAGTGGGTGCAGCACATGATGGAAAAGGCGGAGAGCCGCCCGGTCAAGCTGACGGTAACCACCGAGCAGAACACCGCCGCCAAGGCGATGAGCGCCCGCCCGGCGAAGGAATAAGGAGGGAAACGGTTATGGCTATGGTAACAAAAAAGAACGATTCCGTTTCTTATAAAATCAAAAATGTTATCCTCAACATCTGCAAATATGCATTGCTGATTTTTGCCGCCTTCATTGCGCTGGTGCCCATTGTGTCCTGTGTCGTCACGGCGTTCAAAACGGTGGATGAGTACAACAACACCAACGTGATGACCCCGCCCAAAAGCTGGCTGAACTTCGATAACTTCATCACCGCATGGCAGAAGGCCGATATGGGACACGCCTTCCTGAACAGCTTTTTGGTGCTGGTCTGCGTGCTGGCAGGCTCCATTATGATCTCCTCGATGCTGGCGTATGTGCTGAACCGCTTTAAGTTTCCCGGCAACGGCCTGATCCGCAACCTGTTTATGATCGCCACGCTGATTCCCGGCATCGCCACGCAGGTCACCGTCTATCAGATCATGACGGCGCTGCACCTTGTCAACTCGCTGCCCGGCTATATGCTGCTGATGATGGGTACCGACGTTATCACCATTTACATCTTCCTGCAATTTTTTGAGAACCTTTCAGTCAGTCTGGACGAAAGCGCCATTCTGGACGGCTGCAGCTACTTCGGCGTGTTCTTCAAAATTTTGCTGCCGCTGCTCAAGCCCGCTGTTGTGACCAGCGCTATCCTGAAAGGTGTCAGCACCTACAACGAGTACTATATGGCAAACCTGTACCTGCAGGACAAAAACAAGTATCAGGTCGTTTCCACCAGCCTGTATGTTTTCTCCGGCCCTATGGGCAGCCAGTATAACTACATCTGTGCCGGTGTTATCATCACCATCATCCCCGCGCTGATCATCTTCCTGCTGTGTCAGGATCAGATCTACAGCGGCATGGCCGCCGGCGCGGTAAAAGAATAATAGAGGAGTGACCCAATATGTCTACTGTAAAACTGTACTGCGGCGCACTGCCGAATATGCCCTGGCAGGAAAAGCCTGCCTCCTGCAGCGCCCCTGTTTGGCGCTATACCGAAAACCCCGTTATCGGGCGCAACCCGCTGCCCGGCGTGGCGCGCATCTTCAACTCTGCCGTGGTGCCCTATCAGGGCGCGTACATCGGTGTTTTCCGCGGCGAGCAGGTCAACGGCATCCCGTATATCTATCTGGGACGCAGCGCCGACGGCATCCACTGGGATTTTGACAAGGATAAAATTCCCTTTGTGAACGAAAAGGGCGAGCCGTTTATGCCGGTTTATGCCTACGATCCGCGCCTTGTCGAGATCGAAGGCACCTACTATATTATCTGGTGCCAGGATTTCTACGGTGCGTCCATCGGTATGGCGAAAACCACCGATTTCAAGACCTTTACCCGCATCGAAAACCCGTTCATTCCCTTCAACCGCAACGCGGTGCTGTTCCCGCGCAAGATCGGCGGCTACTACACACTGCTGTCCCGCCCGTCCGACTCCGGTCATACGCCGTTCGGCGATATTTTCCTCTCCCAAAGCCCCGATATGGAATTCTGGGGTCGTCACCGCCATGTGATGAGCAAGGGCTCCAACTGGTGGGAGAGCGTGAAAATCGGCGGCGGCGCAGCCCCCATCGAAACCAGCGAGGGCTGGCTGCTGTTCTACCACGGCGTTACCGGCACCTGCAACGGCTTTGTCTACTCCATCGGCGGTGCCATCCTTGACCGCGATGAGCCGAGCAAGGTACTGTACCGCTGCGGCAATTTCCTGCTGACGCCCGAAACCGACTACGAGGAGCGCGGCTTTGTGCCGAACGTCTGCTTCCCCTGCGCGACCCTGCAGGATGCCGACACCGGGCGCATTGCCATCTACTACGGCTGCGCGGACTCCTATGTCGGTATGGCGTTTACCACTGTGGACGAGGTCGTGCAATACATCAAGAATAACGACAACGCCAACGAAACCGACAAGGAAATCGGCATCCGCTGATAAAGGGGGAAAGGACTTATGCGCATAGCACAAGCAGCGCAGGCGATGCTGGAAAACGGCATCGTACCCTTTTGGAAAAACCTGCGGGACGACGAAAACGGCGGCTACTACGGCTATATGGACTTTGATTTGCAGCTTGACAAGACCGCCGAGAAGGGCTGCATCTTAAACAGCCGCATTTTGTGGTTCTTTGCATCGGCGGCGCTGGCAACCGGGCGCGAGGATCTGCGCGCCGAGGCGGATCACGCTTACCGTTTTATGACGCAGCACTGCGTGGACCGCACAAACGGCGGTGTGTACTGGAGCGTGACCTACGACGGCAAGCCGCTGGACACCACCAAGCACACCTACAATCAGGCGTTTGCCATCTATGCGCTGTCCGCCTACTATCGGCTGACGAAAAACGCCGACGCGCTGGCTTTGGCGCGCAGCCTGTTTGAGGCAATCGAGAGCCACTGCACCGATGCGGGCGGCTATCTGGAGGCTTTCACCATCGACTGGCAGCCCGAAAGCAACGAAAAGCTGTCGGAAAACGGCGTGATGGCGACCCGCACGATGAACACCCTGTTACACGTTTTTGAAGGCTACGCCGGTCTTTACGAAGCCGCCCCCTCTGACGAGGTGCGCACCGCGCTGGTGCGGATTCTGGACATCTATGTAACCAAAATTTACAGCCCGGAGCTGCACCGCCAGCTGGTGTTCTTTGACCACGACTATAACAGCCTGATTGATTTGTACAGCTACGGCCACGACATTGAGACGAGCTGGCTCATCGACTGGGGTACAAGGCTGCTGGGTGATGAAAAGCTGACCGCTTCCATCAAAAAAGTTGACAGCGATCTGGCACAGCACATTTATGAAATTGCCTACACCAAACACAGCGTCGCCAACGAGTGCGAGCGCGGCACGGTAAACACCACCCGCGTGTGGTGGGTACAGGCGGAAAGTGTGCTGGGCTTTGTGAACGAGTGGGAGAAATCCCATGACCCCAAATACGCCGCCGCTGCCGCAGATATTTATCACTTTATCTGCGACAAGATGGTTGACCCCCGCCCCGGCAGCGAGTGGTTCTGGCAGACCGATGAAAACGGCGTGCCTGCCCAAAAACCAATCGTAGAACCGTGGAAATGCCCCTATCACAACGGGCGTATGTGTCTGGAACTTATGAGGAGGGACCCCGATGTCCAAGTGTGAACTGCATCCCGAATACGCGCGCCAAAAAGCCAAACTGGAGGCGCTTTTGACCCGCCGCAACGCCGTTGACGAGGATTTTTACAACGGCATCTATGACCGCTGGCAAAACCCCGTGCTGACCCGCGAGATGATCCCGCTGGAATGGCGCTTTGACCTTGACCCCAAAACCAACCCCTATTTTATCGAGCGTCTGGGCGTCAACGCCGTGTTCAACGCGGGTGCCATCAAGCTGAACGGCAAGTATTATCTGGTAGCCCGCATCGAGGGCAACGACCGCAAGAGCTTTTTCGGCGTGGCGGAAAGCGACTCCCCCGTGGAGGGCTTCCGCTTTTGGGACAAGCCCATTGAGCTGCCCGACACCTGCCCCGAGGAAACCAACGTCTACGATATGCGCCTGACCCAGCATGAGGACGGCTATATCTACGGCATCTTCTGCTCCGAGAGCAAGGATACCGCCAACCCTGACCTCAGCGCCGCCGTGGCAGCTGCCGGTATTGTGCGAACCAAGGATCTGAAAACATGGGAGCGCCTGCCCAACCTTGTCACCAAGCGCAGCCCGCAGCAGCGCAACGTGGACCTGCTGCCGGAGTTTGTCAACGGCAAATATGCTTTCTTTACCCGCCCGATGGACGACTTCATCGACACCGGCTCCGGCGGAGGCATCGGCTTTGGGCTTTGCAGCGACATTACCCACGCCGTTGTGGATGAGGAGATCATCACCTCCGCCCGCCGCTACCACACCATCACCGAAGCCAAGAACGGCGAGGGTGCGACCCCCATCAAAACCGACAAGGGCTGGCTGCACATTGCCCACGGCGTGCGCAACACGGCGGCAGGGCTGCGGTATGTCATCTATGTTTTTGTGACCGACCTCAAGGAACCGTGGAAGGTCATTGCCGAGCCGTCCGGGTTCCTGATTGCCCCCCGCGGCTGGGAGCGCGTGGGCGATGTGTCCAACGTTGTGTTTACCAACGGTGCCATTGCGGACGATGACGGCAAGGTGTATATTTATTATGCGGCCAGTGACACCCGCCTGCATGTGGCCACGACCACGGTGGACAAAATGCTGGACTTCGCCTTCAATACCCCCGCCGACCCGCTGCGCAGCCGCGACTGCGTGGCGCAGCGGGTGGCGCTGATTGAAAAGAATCTGGAATTTTTGAAGAAATAAAAATAAGCAACCGGTAGGAGCCGAGCATGCCCGGCCCGGCCGTCTGCCATATCGTAAGGCTTGCGGTTTGGAACACGACCGGGCGAGGCAGGCCTCGCCCCTACGGTGTATTTATGGGGAACTTACACCATGAAAAAGCTCAACATCGACAATTGGTTTTTCCGCACAATGGCGCTTATCGGGGACTGGGTCATGCTCAGCGTACTGTGGGTCATCGGCTGCCTGCCTGTGGTGACAGCCGGTGCGGCGACATTGTCGGTGTTTGCGGTTGCCCATAAGATGGCAGCCGGGCAGGACTACGCCGTCTGCCGCGATTTCTGCAAGGCGTTTCGGCGCGATTTCCGGCAGGCGACGGTCCTCTGGCTGCCGATGCTGGCACTGGCGCTGCTGCTGGTGCTGGACGGCTGGTACGGCGGGCGCATCCCCGCGCCGTGGGGCGGGCTTTTGCGCGGCGCAGCCGTTGCGGCGACACTCGTCTGGGTGCTGAGCTTTAGCTGGGGACTGGCGCTGCTGGCGCGTTTCACCTACAGAAAAAGCGCGGATGCGCTGAAAAACGGTCTTGTGCTGGCGCTGCGCACCCCGCGGGCAGCGCTGCTGACCCTGCTGCTTGCGGTTCTGCCTTGGGCGGTTTTAACAGGCGCACCCGCGCTCTTTTTCTACCTGCTGCCGTTTTGGCTGTTCGTTTTGCCCGGTGCGTCCGCGTGGTGTATTGCCCGCGCCATGCGCCCCGCCGTGACCGAACTTGAGCACAAAAACAACTACTATCTTGACAGGGAGGAAAACCCATGATTCGCTATGACGCTGCTGCCAAGATCTTTACGCTTTCTACCCCGCACACAAGCTATCAGATGAAAACAGATGCCGACGGTCGGCTGCTGCACACATGGTACGGGCGGCGTCTGCCTGACAGCTGCCCTGATATGGCCGAACCGCGTGCCCCGCACACCGATCCTGGCTGTTGGCCTGACCTGCTGCCGTTGGAATACCCTGCCCCCGGCACGGCGGACAATCGCTGCTGCGCCGTCTGCCCGGAGTACGCCGATGGCACCGAAGCTGCCGATTTGCGGTACGCATCCCACAAGATCTTGCCCGGCAAGTACAGCCTGCCCGCTCTGCCTGCTTTTCGGCAAGATGCAAACGCCGAGAGCCTTTGCATTACGCTGCGGGACGCCGCCGGTCTGCAGGTCGAGCTTTGGTATGCTGTGTATCCGGACTGCGACCTCATTACCCGTGCCGCCGTCCTGACCAACACCAGTAGTGCGCCGCTGATTTTACGCAGGGCGGCAAGCGCTTGCTTGGATTTTTCCCCGCGCCCGTTGGAGCTTATCACCACCGATGGCGTCTGGGCCGGGGAACGCACACCCCACCGCGCCCCCTTGCGTCCCGGCGAGCAGACCATCAGCTCGGTGCGCGGCATTCCCGGTCACGCCCACAACCCGGCGGCGATTCTCTGTACACCAGACGCCAACGAAACGCAGGGCGAGGCATGGGGCGCGCTGCTGGTATACAGCGGCAACTTTGCGCTGACCGCCGAAAGCTGTGAGGCCGGTACCCGACTGCTGCTGGGCATCCACCCCTATCACTTTGCATGGACACTGGCACCGGGACAGAGCTTTGCTGCCCCCGAGGCGGCCTTTGTGTACAGTCGGCAGGGACTTGGCGAGATGAGCCGGCGGTTCCACACGGCGATCCGCCGCCATCTTCTGCGCCGACCGTGGGCTGACCCGCAGACGCCCCGCCCAGTGCTGATCAACAGCTGGGAAGCCTGCTATTTTACCTTTGATGAGCAGCGTCTGCTGCAGCTGGCGCGCGCCGCCAAACAGGCCGACATCGACCTGTTTGTGCTGGACGACGGCTGGTTTCAGGGGCGCAACGATGACAGCACCAGTCTGGGAGACTGGGTCGCAGACCCCGCCAAGCTGCCCGGGGGTTTGCCGGGCTTATGCAAAAAGATCAACGATATTGGGCTTGATTTCGGCCTTTGGGTCGAGCCGGAGGCCATCAGCCCCGACAGTGATCTTTACCGCACGCACCCCGACTGGGCGCTGCAGATACCCCACCGCGAAACCGTTTCCATCCGCCGCCAGTATACGCTGGATTTCTCCCGCCCTGAGGTTGTGGACGGCATCTGGGCACAGCTGCAGGCGGTGCTGGATTCCTGCCCCATCCGCTATCTCAAATGGGATATGAACCGCAGCCTTGCCAATGTGTACAGCGCCGCACTGCCCACCGCAAGGCAGGGTGAGGTTTACCACCGCTATGTGCTGGGCGTTTACGAATTGCAGCGCCGCCTGACCGAAGCTTACCCCGACCTTCTGCTGGAAAACTGCGCCGGGGGCGGGGCGCGGTTTGACTGCGGTATGCTGTATTTCAGCCCGCAGATTTGGTGCAGTGACAACACCGACGCCCGCGCCCGAATGAGCATCCAGTACGGCACCGGGCTGTTTTACCCCGGCTGCACGATGGGCGCGCACTTTTCCACCGTACCCAACCACTGCACGGGACATATTTCCGCCCCGCAGGCGCGTATGGCGATGGCATTGTTTGGCACATTTGGCTTCGAGCTGGATCTGACCGCCTATTCCCGGAAAGAACTGGACGATTTAACGCCGTTTATTGCATGGTATCGCGCCCACGGCGCACTGCTGCGCGGCGGCGATTTGTACCGCCTTGTCAACCCCGATGCCGCCAACCTAGGCGCGGCATGGATGACGGTCAGCCCCGACAAGGTGGAAGCCGCCGTCTTTGCCGTAGGTACGGCACTGGCGGGCAGTGGCGGGCATTGCCCGCGCCTTGTTCTGCAGGGGCTGGACGAATCCGCTGTTTACACCGTCACCGACGGCGAAACCACCGAAACCTGCAGCGGCTTTGTGCTGCAAACGCTGGGGCTGCCTCTGCCCGGTGATTACGGCGAGGTGCCGTCAAAAATCTGGTACCTGAAACAAGTATAAAAGGAGATGTTCCGAATGGATCACTGCAAGGAACTGTATGCCCGCTGGTTGGCACAGCCCGCGTTGGATGACGCCGTGCGGCAGGAGCTTGCCGGCATCGCAGACGATGACGCCGCCATTACCGACCGCTTTTACCGCGATTTAGAATTCGGTACCGGCGGTCTGCGCGGGGTCATCGGTGCAGGCACTAACCGTATGAACCTTTACACCGTGCGCAAGGCAACACAGGGGCTGGCGGACTACCTGAACGCAAGCGACTTGCCCAAAAAGGTCGCCATCGCCCACGACAGCCGCCATAATGGGGAGCTGTTCGCCCGCGAGGCTGCCCGTGTATTGGCAGCCAACGGCATCACGGCCTATATGTACCCCCGGCTGGAACCCACCCCGGCGCTTTCGTGGGCGGTGCGGTATCTCGGCTGCGGCGCTGGCGTTTGTGTGACCGCCAGCCACAACCCTGCCAAGTACAACGGCTACAAGGTCTACGGCGCAGACGGCTGCCAAATTACCTTGGAGGCTGCCGAGAAAATTCTGGCAGCTATCGAAAAAATTGATTGCTTTGACGATGTCCGGCTGGCAGATTTTGACGCTGCCGCCGCAGCGGGGAAAATCGTTGGCATTGACGATACCTGTCTGGATGATTTTGTGCAGGCGGTCTACGACCTGCGCGTGGGCGACGGCGCGGGCATTGATGCGCTCAAGCTCGTCTACACCCCGCTGAACGGCACAGGTCTGGAATGTGTTTCCAAGCTGCTGAAAAAACTCGGTGTCACCCATGTGACCGTTGTGCCTGAACAGGAAAAGCCCGATGGTGACTTCCCGACCTGCCCTTACCCGAACCCGGAAATCCGCGAAGCTATGCAGAAAGGCTTGGAACTTTGCGACAAAGTCCACCCTGATTTGCTGCTGGGCACCGACCCCGACTGTGACCGCTGCGGCACCGCCGTGCCGGACGGCAAGGGCGGCTACCGGCTCATCACCGGCAATGAGATGGGCGCCCTTCTGCTAGACTACATCTGCCGCACCCGTCTGGCACAGGGAACCATGCCCGCCGACCCCGTGGCGGTAACGACCATCGTTTCCACCGATATGGCAACGCCGGTTGCGAAAAAGTACGGTGTCGAGCTGCGCCGCACCCTGACCGGCTTCAAATTCATCGGTGAGCAGATCGGCAAGCTGGAGGCCGAGGGGCATCCTGACCGCTATATCTTCGGCTTTGAGGAAAGCTACGGCTACCTGTCCGGCGCGCATGTCCGCGACAAGGACGCCGTCAATGCCACACTGCTTGTCTGTGAAGCAGCGGCTTGGTACGCCCGTCAGGGCAAAACGCTGCTGGACGCCATCGAGGCATTGTACAAGGAGTTCGGTTACTACCGCAACGCGCTGTGCAGCTTTACCTTTGAGGGCGAGCGCGGTATGCACACGATGCAGAAGCTGATGCAGAACCTGCGCACCGATGCCCCCACCGCGCTGGCGGGCTATGCCGTGGAAAGCTGTGTCGATTACGATACCGCCGGCACCGGGCTGCCCCGTGCCAATGTGTTGGAATACCGCCTTTCGGGCGGGCATAAGCTGATGGTGCGTCCCTCCGGCACCGAGCCGAAAATCAAGGTCTACCTGTCCGCTGTGGGCGAGAGCGAGGCAGAAGCCGATGCCGTAAACCAGACATTGTCCCAAGCTGCCGCCCGGCTGATGCAGCAACAATAATCCATACTGCTTTATCTATATAGTCCTGCTCCTGCCGCCGCAAATGGCGGGGGCAGATTTTGTTGTACCCTTTTTTCAAGATAAAGTACGATACAACGAATATTGTATAATAGGAGGTATTTGTATGCCTGTTCTGAAACTGACCCCCACTTGCAAGGATTATCTATGGGGCGGCAGCCGCCTGCGCACCGATTTCGGCATCAAGAGCGACCTTGACCCGCTGGCGGAAGCGTGGGTGCTGTCCTGCCACCCGGACGGAGCAAGCTACCTGCCCGACGGCACGAAGCTGGCGGCGTATGTTGCGGCGCACCCCGGCTGCCTTGGCTCCGACTGCGACAAGTTTGAGCAGTTCCCGATTCTGACAAAATTTATTGACGCCAAGCAGAACCTGTCCGTTCAGGTGCATCCGTCCAACGAGTACGCGCTCGAAAAAGAACATCAGTATGGCAAAACCGAGATGTGGTATGTGCTGGACTGTTTGCCGGGGGCGCACCTGTATTATGGCTTTGACCACGAAATCTCCAAAGAAGAGTTTGCGGAGCGTATCAAAAATAATACCCTGACCGAGGTGCTGAACGCCGTGCCGGTACATAAAGGGGACTGCTTTTTTATCCCGTCCGGCACGCTGCACGCCATCTGCCAAGGCATCGTCATTGCCGAGGTGCAGCAGAACTCCAACGTGACGTACCGCGTGTACGATTACGGGCGCGTGGGTGCGGACGGCAAGCCCCGCGCGCTGCACATTGAAAAGGCGCTGGACGTGACCCTGCGCACCCCGCCGCAGAAGCAGGATTTCGGCGGTCATCTTGCCCAGTGCGAGTATTTTACCGTTGATGTCAAAAACGGGGATTTCAACGGTACAGCTGATGAAAAATCCTTTGTATCGCTGCTCATCACCGATGGTGCCGGCACATTGACCTGCGGCGGCGAAACCGTCAGTGTCCAAAAAGGCGAAAGTTATTTCCTGCCCGCGAACAGCGGCCATTACACTGTGCAGGGCAACTGCCAGACCCTTGTGACCCGCGTCTGAAGAAACATCCACCAGTCGAAAAAGCGGTTTTAAATGCAGATGCAGTTTGTGTTAGCCTTAATGATGTGCCGGGCTTTGACAAAGACCTGTATATGCCGGAGCGGCTTAAAGATGAAAACGGAAAGACTTATGCGTACAGGGATAGTGCCGGAAATTACTACGAATATGGATTCGGGTTGTGTTTTAAAAGAACCTAACAGCAGTCTTTTTATACATGAGCATTGAAAGTCGCCTGATTTAGCAGCGTGAAATAGTGGGAGGCGATATGATTCCAAAGGTGTATTTGAATCCAAAATTATCACTTTATGAACGCCGCAGACAGCTGATAGCGGTTTTATATGAACGGCAAAGCGATACCGTTGGTAATCTCGCCTTTGAATTTAATGTAAGTTCCCATACGATCCGCAATGATATTCGGATACTGGAATTGGAATATCCTATTTATACAAAGATAGGTGCGGGTGGAGGAGTGTTCATACTGGATTCGAGTCGCTTGCAGCAGCGATGGCTGACAGTACATCAGCGGGAACTTCTGATGGATGTGTGCAGTGTTTTGGATGATGAACAAGCCCTGCTTATGAAATCCATCATAGGCGGATTGTCACCGTGAATTGTGAATGGCGTGTAAACAATTAGCACTTACTATTGACCGACTGCTAATCTGTGATGTATACTAATCACACGGATTTACTCCGTACCAGCACCTTTACAATTGAATACACAGCATAACAGGTACTTTACTTTCCCGGTGGGGCGCACAGCAAGGTCAAGGCAGACCCCAACCCACGGCGGGGAGAGAACATAATGATACTCCAGATGCCCCACAGCTTCAGATGGGGTGACCGCGCAGGGATTGGAATCAGTAAGATCCTTGCAGAGTCAGTGTACGGTCGTCGTCAGCGGCTTGCCTGTTATGTTCCCAAGTCTGGGGGCGAGCGGCAAATTAGACATTTTTCTTCAGCATTTATTTTGATGTACACGGTCTCTTTTATTATTTACATGACCGTGTGATTGACGCTATTACGCGCAGTATTTGATTTTTATTGAATTTACATCAAGATTTGCGGGGAAAGTGTACCCTCACGCCCGGATAGAACAGAGAAAATATATAAAGAGCCCGGAGGACCTTACCAAATCGGTAAGGTCCTCCGGGCTCTTTTTTCTCCTCCGGAAAGTGTATTCAAGAGGGTTACACAGAATAACGATACAACACGGAAAGGTAGTGAACTTATGATTAGACCAATTCTGAGAGATTGTGTGAAATACGCACGAGGACCGCCAAAGTGAATCAGAACTGATTCACTCTGGGGAGGTAAAACCGAAAAAGTGAATCAAATCTGATTCACTCTCACATTTCGTCCAAACGCGCCCTGTGTGGGGCGGATGCTCCGTATCGCACACGGACGCGACATCACCCGCAAACCCGCCGTTTGGCGCGTATGTGGGGCTGTGGGACGGCATGAGCCGTACAACTTAACACTAGAGAGTAAAACTTACTACACACAAAATTACGATACTATGAGATAATAGATATATATCAAACAAGAAGGGATGATGCAAATGACTTTTACGAAACTTCCGAAATCTATTACCGCAGAAGAACTCCTCTCAACGCCGCTGCCGCCCGTAAAGTGGATTGTTCCCGGTCTGCTCCCGGCAGGACTGGCGCTGTTCGCAGGCCCCAGCAAGGCGGGCAAAAGCTGGCTGACCTTGTGGCTGTGTTTGCAGATCGCGCAGGGTAATCCTGTCTGGAATCGAGAAATAGAGCCACGCACCGTGATTTATTTTTCGCTGGAAGATACATTTAATCGTTTGCAAAACCGCATTTTTCAGCTTATCGACGGCGGAGATGCCCCAGAGCGTCTGATTCTCCAAACAGAATGCCCCAGCATCGGACAGGGCTTAGAGGAACAGGTAGAATCTTTGATTCATACATACTGCGATGTTGGCTTGATTGTCATCGATACACTTCAAAAAGTGCGTGTGAGCGATGGAAACGGCGGGATGTATGCAAACGACTATAAAGAAGCGGGGGCATTGAAAAAGATTGCCGACAAGTATGGCATCTGCATATTGCTGATTCACCACTTGCGCAAGCAAACTGCATCCGACCCATTTGACCAGATTTCAGGCTCCACAGGTCTTATGGGTGTGGCAGATACCAGCTGGGTTATGCAGCGCAAGCGAATGAGCCAAACTGCTGACATTTTGCTTACCGGACGCGATATGGACGATAGAACGCTGCATTTGCGTGAGGAACACTGCGTCTGGACGTTGGAAGATGAAGAAACCGCAGAGGAACGAGAGATCAAGGCTGTGCCGGATTACTTGTGGAAAGCGGTGGAGTACATCGAAAGTGTCGGAAACTGGCAGGGAACAGCCTCCGAGTTGCTTGCAGCGGCAGGTATTGAAAATGCCAAGCCGAACCAGTTCACTTACAATATGGCCAAGTATTTTGATAAAGTATTTGAACCGAAAAACATCCGATATAAAACCCATCGAAAAAACAAGGTTCGCCTTTTGAACTTCTATGGTGACGATGGTGACGGTGGTGACGATGATATTGACATAACTCAATTATCGGGGTGGGGTATCCCAGAAAGACCGTCACCATCGTCACCATCGTCACTCGGAGCGCTTGAGGGAAGCAAGCATGGGCGAAGTGTTGCCACAGGGCAACCCGCCGAAAAGCCTACGGGGACAGCCCCGAACCCCTGTGAGGCTGTGAGCGCATGAGAAACAGAACAGTTGGAATCAATGTCCGAGTGACCGTCACCGAAAAGAAAAAGGTGACGATGTTGGCTAGAAAGTGTGGTTTGTCACTCTCAGAGTATTTACGCCAGCGGGCGCTGGGATATGAGCCGGGCGGGCATCCGCCCACGGAGGTGTTTAATGTATTGGATAAACTTGATGAAATCGCAGAAAGCTGTCAACCGAGTGCCGGTGCTAAAATTACAGCCTGTGCAGATGAGATAAGGGACCTGCTCATTGGCGGTAACTAAGATATGGACTATCAAGGACAGCTTGCAGCGCGTCCTTGACTATGCGGCCAACCCGGACAAGACCGAATACGATGCCCTTGCTCAGACTCTCCACTATGCGGAGAACGATGCCAAGACCAAGCTGAGCGAGAGCGCCCAGCTTGTCACCGGCATCCATTGCAGACCGGACCACGCATGGGAAGATATGCGGGCGGTGCAGGAACGCTTTGGTAAAACAGACGGCGTGGTGGCACTCCATGCCTACCAGAGTTTCCGCGAAGGGGAGGTTACTCCGGAGCAGTGCCACGAAATTGGCGTGGCACTGGCCCGCAAGGTCTGGGGCAAGCGTTTCCAAGTGCTGGTCGCCACACACATGAACACAGACAATCTGCACAACCACTTCGTTATCAATTCCGTATCGTATGTGGACGGCAAGAAATACGAGCAACGCCGCAGTCAGTATGCCGAGTTCCGGGCAGCATCCGACAAGCTGTGCCGGGAGTACGGTCTGTCGGTGGTGGAGCAGCCCAGGTCAAAGGAACCTGCACGATATGCCCGGATGCGGGAGGCCATCGACCAAGCCTGTGAGGATGCCAGCACTCCGGAAGATTTCCACAGGGCGCTGTATCGGCAAGGGTATATTTTCGGCAGTGATCCACACCGAAAATATGCAACCATCCGGGCGCGGGATGGTGGTCGAGCCGTGCGGCTTTATAGGCTGGGAGAAGAATACGATCTTGCAACCATAGATGACAGACTGCGCGGGAACTACCTGCTGTACGGACCAAGGCTGTATGAGTTGAAACACCCGCCCCGGCAAAACACGCCGAAACGGTATCGTCCTACGGAAAATAGAAGCATCCTCCAAATTTTCTTCGAGGTATTCTTTGGGGAATCCCAGATGCACCGTTTGTATCTGTACTACTGCTATCAGTTGGGTATTCTACCAAAGAAACAACAGCCCCGCATCAACCGCCCGGAACTGGAGCGCATCTGGAAAGATACCGAGAAAATCCTTGCAGAACACGCTTTTGTCCACGACCACCAGTTTCCATCCTTGCAGGCAATTGTGGACTACCGCAAGGGCTTGTCCCAACAGGTAGAAACTCTTCACGCACAGCGGGCGGAAATCGTCAAGCAGATGCGCAGAAAGGATGCCCCGCCGGAACTGGCAGACCGTAGAGCAATGCTGACCTGCAAAATTGCCGAACTTCGTAAAGAGGATAAAATTGCGGAGGGAGCCATCAAGCGCATCCAAAGAACACGCGAATCCAACCGCATAGACCAAGAAAACCGAAATCAACATACAAACAATAAAACCCGCAGCCGAGATCGTTCTCGGCAGCGCTGACAAGGAGGTACAATGGCTTACATAGAGAACAGCCAATTTTTACAGACCCAGACGGTCATGTGCCGCACCCGGATACTTTTACACGGCATCTGAGTAAACTGTATAAGCAATGCGGATTATCTAAGGATTACCACCTGCACACCCTGCGGCATTTCTACGCAACCTATCTGCTGCAGGAGGGCACCAGTAAACAGGTGGCGGCATCCCTGCTGGGTCATGCGGATACGGCGTTCTTGGAGCGCACCTACTGCCACCCACAGGATGCGGTGAAGCTTCAGGCCGCAAACCTGATGCAGGATTTGTTGAACAGCCAAAATCCATGCTATGTTGCATTTATGAAAAATAGGAATAGAAAACCTAAGAAAGCAGGTTAAATAACAGGCGGCACCGTCAGAGATGGCGGTGCCGTTTTTGTCAGTAATAGGTAGATTTTAGGGCGAAAGATTGTTGGGTGTGGTGATAGCTTTCTGTCGCAGTTGTCGGTATGCTTTGTAGTACCGCAGGTCAAAAATAATACTAAGGAGCGTGCAAAGCATGGCATCTATCAGAAAGCGCGGCAGCAACAGTTACTTGATTGTAGTATCTCGTGGGTATGACTACGAGGGCAACAGGCTGAAATCCGTGCAGAAAACGGTCAAGCCACCCAAGGAGTATACGCCGAAGCAAGCGGAAAAATGGGTAAAGGAACAGGCAATCCTATTTGAACGAGAGGTTCAGCATACACCGGAACCCATCAACCGAAGCATTACACTGGCAAAGTACATTGAGCATTGGGCGACTGATGTTGGACCGAAGAAGCTGGCAGACTCTACATATCAACGAGATTTGCAGGATGTTCGGCGCATACTGCCGGCGCTGGGCAACTACAAGCTGACAGATTTGCGAAAAGAAGTTATCCGTGAGTTTTACGAAGAAATGCGGCACACACCACGTCTGGACGGCAGAGGAAATCTATCCGAAAAATCGGTCGAGGGCTTACACAACACGCTGTGCGGCATCCTGTCGGCGGCTGTGGACGAGGGATACCTTACTCACAATCCTGCATGGAGATGCTACAAGCCGAAAGGGCAGAAGAAAGAACGTCCCGTAGCAGATGAGGAAACAGTCAAAAAGCTGATTGCAGCGTTTGAAGGTCAGAGTATGAAATACGAAACCTATTTCAAGCTGGTGCTGGCAACCGGGCTACGTAGGGGAGAAGCATGTGGATTAAAGTGGAGTGACATTAACTGGCGCAAACGGACGATTCATGTACAACGCGGAGTCGTGAAGTTGAGCCACCAAGAGTCCATCACGAAAGACCCTAAGACGACCAGCGGTGACCGTATGGTGTATTTGAGCAAAGAA
This sequence comes from Gemmiger sp., assembly GCF_057431175.1. Classification (NCBI taxonomy): domain Bacteria; kingdom Bacillati; phylum Bacillota; class Clostridia; order Eubacteriales; family Oscillospiraceae; genus Gemmiger; species Gemmiger sp. The sequence goes on from NZ_DBMDDV010000008.1 coordinate 40,113, forward strand.
ATGTGCCAGCTACTCAAGGCGTGGTGGAAAGAGTGTGAGTGGGATAGGCAGCAAACCGCGAACGAAACCGTATCTGAAGATGATTACTTATTCCGCCAGCCTAACGGCAAGCCGATGAATCCCTGCACATTTACCTATCGCTTCAAGCTGATTTTGAAAGCCAACAACTTGCCGCTGGATTTGAATGTGCATAGCTTGCGGCACACGAACGCCAGCCTGCTGATTGCACAAGGCGTGGATGTCCGCACGGTGGCTAGTCTATTGGGTCATGCACAGGCAAGTACAACGCTGGATATTTATGCCCACGCCTTTGACAAAAACAAGCGCAAGGCGCAGGAAAAGTTGGGAAAGGCGATTGGACTATGATGAAGAAAATCAAATTAACCAGAGCAAACAAAAGTATTACGCTGAAAGCTCTCGCACCTTACTATTACCAGCAAAGGGCGCTTGGGTATGGCACACAAGAAATTGGAAAGCTAATACTGAAAATTGATTCTCTCCCAACCGATAAAAAAGCCACTTTTTCCACAGAAGAAATTTTCCTTATGCGAAAAACTATAAACAGACTGAGAAATGAACGATTAGCAAAAGGTCAGTACACGGACGCGGCAGATGATATGCTGCTAAAATTATTCTGAAAATCAAACACTAACAAAAACAAAAAACCTCATTGCAAAAAATACATCGCAATGAGGTTTTTTGGTGCGACCGGGAGGATTCGAACCTCTGGCCTTCCGGGTCGGAGCCGAACGCTCTATCCAGCTGAGCTACGATCGCTTATGTATGAAAAACGCCGTTACAGCGTATTTCAATCTTGTAAAGTAGTCAATTTCCAATAGTGGTCAATTCGTGGTCTGACTACCGCTGACCACCGCGATTTTGCGAGCGCAAATAACGCTGTATCGAACAAAAATGAGCCAAAAACCTGCCGTATCGCAGTTGTCGGAGCCGAACGCTCTATCCAGCTGAGCTACGATCGCTTATGTATGAAAAACGCTGTTACAGCGTATTTCAATCTTGTAAAGTAGTCAATTTCCAATAGTGGTCAATTCGTGGTCTGACTACCGCTGACCACCGCGTTTTTGTGAGTGCAAATCGCGTTGTATCGAATAAAAACGAGCCTGAAACCTGCCGCATCGCAGTTGTCGGAGTCCAACGCGCTATCCAACCGCGCCACGATTACTTATGGCTTACATAATTGGCTTTATATAGTATAGCAAATCTCACAGAAAAATGCAAATGTTTTCTTCAACTATTTTTCTTCTTCTCCTAAAAAATCGCCCAAATATCCGCCCGTCCCATGCTCATCGCAGCCCTTTACATCCCGCGCATATTGCAGTATACTGGTTGCAAACGCAGAGAGGAAGTTGCAGATATGAGCGACAAAAAAATCATCATCGACGTGGTAGTCGATGTGCAGAAGGACTTTATCACTGGGGCGTTGGCGAACGAGCAGGCGCAGGCCAATGTGGCGCATTTGGCGAAGGTTGCCAAGGCGCACGCCGAGGCGGGGCATTGGATGTTTTTCACCCGTGACACGCACGAGGACAACTATCTGGACACGCGGGAGGGCCGCCACCTGCCGGTGGAACACTGCGTCGAGGGCGAGGCCGGCTGGAACTTTGCGCCTGAGTTGGAGGACGCCATGGCCGCGACCGAGCCGGAAGTCACCCATATTGTCAATAAGCCGACATTCGGGAGCTATATGCTGCCCAGCGACATTCTGGACGAGCTGATGGCCCACAACAAGGCCGCGACCGATATTGAAAAGTTCGTCATCTACGGCTATTGCACCGACATCTGCGTCATCAGCAACGCGATGGTGCTGCGCGCGGCCTTCCCAGAAACGGAAATCGAGATTCAGTCTGATTGCTGCGCCGGGGTCACGCCCCGGTCGCACCAGACCGCGCTAGACGCCATGCGGAACTGCCAGTTCACCATCGTTTAAAGTTTACATCACAAAAATGCCGGTACAGCGTAAGTGCTGTACCGGCGTTTTTCAGTTCTCGGTGTCCTCGAGAATCGCCACGCACTTTTTCATAGAGGCGGCAAATTCCTCGTCGTTATTGTTCTGGAACAAAATCAAGTTATCTTTGTGCTGGGGGTCGGCCAGGTTTTCCGGGATGGCAAAATTACACTGCTTAATGTACTCGTCCCAATGGGTCAGCTTCCAGGTGTCGCGGTCGGAGTTGCGGTCGATCATCCGGTGGTGGACGACCTCGGGCGAGGTCTCGACCCAGATGACGGCCAGCGTCGCACCCTTCTCAGCCAGTTTGGCCTTCAGATTGGCTATGAACGCATTGTCGCGCACTTCTTGAGTGAACGGCGCGTTAATGAGTACGATATCGTCATAGTCCAGCGCCTCCATGGCCAGGGCCAGGACGCAGTCATACTCATAATCGCGGATGTTGGCCTGGAAAAACGCGCTGCTGCGGTCATACGGCTGCCCGGCTACCTTAAAAATCTGTTTGGACAAGACGATCAGCGTGTCCTTATCCAGGTAGACGATATGCTGCAATTCGTGAGCCAGCGCCTTGGCAACGTAGGTTTTGCCGCAGGCTGGCGGAGAGGTTACGAGGATCAGTTTTTTATCCATGGAGAACCCTTCTCTATACAAACGTTATACGCTTGGCGTATAAACGTATTGTACGACAAACATTTAACAATTTCAATAGGAAACGTTTCCAAAAAGGACAAACCTTGCAAAGTGTATCAAGAAAAGGGCGGGAGAATGAGGAGAACGAAAGTGTGAATATGGATTTTTGTGCGCGACATAGAGGATTCGCGCCACAGCCCTTATAACACAAAAACCGCGGCCAGGCACCGCGGTTTTACGTTTAATCTCTGCGCATTTTTCCGCGCAGCAGGTAATAGCCAGCCCAATCCAGCTTGCCGTACAGGGGTGAGCCGGTGCGCTTGGCCTCGGCCAGCGCCCAGATCAGGCGGGTGCTGTGCCAGCGGCAGGGAAGGTAGTAGGCCGAATAGGCTCCCTCAATTTTCATGCGTTCCAGCAAAGCGTGCATCCAGGGGCAGCGCAGCGCAGCGATGGCCTTATCCCGGCGCACGCGGGCACTCTTGGCCGGGTCACGGCGCAGGATGTCGGCGACGCCCTCGGCAAAAACGGTCAGCTCGGCACGGTGCAGGGGGCGCATATCCTCCTGTGGGCAGTGGGCGGCGTTGCAAGCACGGTTCAGCTTGGCAAAATGCTCGGGCCAAATCTTGCAGTAATCTGCGTGATATCGGGTCGAGAGTGTCCCGCCGCGGCTGCAATCGTAAAAAGTCAGCGGTGCGGTCAGGGCCGTATAGGCGAAATCCGGGGTGATTTTGCCCAAAAGTTCGACATAATCCAATACGAACTGTAAATCTTCACCCAAAGTATACTGTCTGTCAAACTGTACCTGCTGGGCATAGGCCGTGCGGTAGAGTTTATTCCAGGGCATCGCCAACAGGCAGTCCAGCCACAGCCGAGCCAGGCCGCTCTGGGGGCGGGTTTCGGCGGCGGCTGTTACCGGCGCAGTGTCGTTTTCATCGGTGGTGTAGTGCCAGCAGACGAAAGAATTCGGTGCGGCGTTCTGGGCGTCCAGGGCCGCCTGCAAAGCCCCGGGGCGCAGGGCATCGTCCGAGTCAAGAAAGACGATATACTCGCTGTCCGCTGCGGCCAGACCGCTGTTGCGCGCACCGGAAACGCCCAGGTCGTCCTGATGGATGACCGTCACGCGGGGGTCACGCGCGGCCCAGGCGTCGCACAGTTTGCCGCTGTCGTCAGGGCTGCCGTCGTCCACCAGGATGCAGGCCAGCCCGCCTGCCACGTCCTGGGAGACAACGCTCTCGACGCAGCGGTCCAGCGTAGCCATGGCCTTGTAGACCGGCACAATGACGGTGATGGTCGGCTTGCTCACTGGGCACCTCCGTTTTCAGTCATGTCGCGCACGATGCGCACAAATTCCGCATAGTAATGTTCTACCGAGAATGCCTTTGCGCGCTCGGCCCCGGCCGCGCCCATCTCGGCGCAGAGGGCCGGGTGCTCGTACAGCATACGGATACTCCACGCCAGCTGGTCGGCCACGGTGTCGCCGCGCTCGACAAGCACGGCCTGGCTGCCTTCCAGATACTCGGGCATACCGCCGCTGCGGGTGGCAAGCACCGGGCGGCCGCAGGCCATGGCCTCCACCGCCACAAGGCCTGCGGCTTCTTCCACCAGGGTGGGCACGCAGCATAGGTCGGCGAGGCGGTAATAGTCTGGTAAATCTTCATTAGGAATATAACCGGTGAACTGCACCCGGTCGCCCAGACTCTTGGCCTGCTGCTCCAATTTGCGTTGGAACACACTTTGCTGGGTGCGGGCAAAGAAGGGGCTGCCCACGATCAGCAGTTTGACGTGGGGCAGCGGCAGCGACGCGACGGCCTCCATCAATTTGTGGATGCCCTTGTCCGGGTCAAGGCGGCCGCAGTAAAGGACGATGAAATCCTCATCGGTAAAGCCCAGCTGGGCGCGCAGCGTTTTGGACGCCGGGCCGGGGTGAAAGCGGTTCGTATCAATGCAGTTATGCAGAATGTAGGCGCGCTGGTGGTCAATGCTGCTGGTGGAAAGGTACTCGCCGCGGATGAACTCGCTGATGGCCAGCACGCCGCCATAGATATCATCCATGACCGGGGTGCAGTTTGTTTGGCCGTGCAGGTGCGCCAGGCAGCGCCTGCGGCCATACATACGGCTGATGGCGCTGCATTGGGTCAGGTTGCCGCCCTCGCCGATAATCAGGTCGGGCGGGGGCAATTCCAGTGCGAGGGCAAGCTGAACTTTTTGATACCAGGGGTCATAGGGGGCGGCGATGCCGACGCACCGTTCCAGAAAGACCATTGGCCAGTAGCGGCGGTGCCCGCTGGGGCGCGGCACGTAAAGCATTTTGGTGTGCTGCCAGCCCTCGGCAGCGCGGCGGGCGACATCGTCGGGCACACTGGCGCACAAAAGCTCCAGCTGACCCTGTTTCTCGTTTTCACGGATCAAATGGGTCAGCAGGGTTTCCACCGCACCGCCCTGCACCGCAGGCACCGGCAGATCCGGCGGCGGTATCAGTAGCACGCGGGGACGCTTTTCTTTGTCGTGATTTCGTAACGCCAATGCAGGCTCCTTAGAAAGTGGATTTTGAACAGATATCGGCTGCGTGTAGGGGCCGGGTATGCCCGGCCCGCAGCTTTCCCGCAGGAAGGCAGTTCCCGGCAGGTTGAGGGCCGCGCGAACCTTACTTGATCGGGCACAAACTTTGTGCGCTCATCATGGCCCAGCGGGCGGCGCTGAGCTTTTCGGTCATCTTCATGTTGCGGCAGTTGGGCAGGTAGCTGATTAAGCCCTGCATCAGGAACTGCTCCTTGCTGATGGCCTTGACCAGCTCGGGCGTCGGGGCCTGACGCACCTTTGCGCAGAGGAACAGATACCGCCGCCAGCAGGCCGCATAGGCGGCATCCACGACCGTGCGGTCAGCGCGGTTCTCCACATAGAAGCGGTAACGGTCGGCCAGACCGTCCACGGCGTCGAAGGCTTCGGGTTTGATGTTGGTGCGGCAGATGCTGCCGTTGCGCAGGCGGTAATGGTAGAGCGGCTTGTCCACACAGACGACCTTATCGCAGCGCCAGAACAGGCGGTGTGCCACAAAATCATCCTCATGCAGGCGGCCTTCGGGGTAGTGCAGCAGCTTCCAGACCTCGGCGCGGTAGAGTTTGTTCCAGGCCACGGTGTAGACCGTGCCGTAGGGGGTGTAGAACTCATTCAGCAGATTCTTCCCGCAGAAAATACCCTCCTGCGTGGGGCGGGTAAAGTAGGCCGGGTCACAGCTCTTGCCGTCCTCCTGCACGTCCTCGACCGAGCAGAGGGACATATAGGCGTCGTGCTCCTCGCAGGCGTCGTACAGCGTCTGCAAAAAGCGCGGCAGTACGATATCGTCGGAGTCGACGAAGGAATAGTAGCGGCCCTTGGCGTTATCAATGCCCGCATTGCGCGCAGCGGACAGGCCCTGGTTCTCCTGGTGAATGACCCGCACGCGCTCGTCCCGGGCAGCATATTTATCGCAGATTTCGGCGCAGCCGTCGGTGGAGCCATCGTCGATGAGCAGCACCTCGATGGGCACATTGATCTTCTGGGCCAGGATGCTCTCGATGCACTCTTCCAGATACGGCTTGGTGTTGTAGATCGGCACGATCACGCTGATCGCAATATGTTCCATGGTTAGTTCCCCTTCCTCTTGTGCAGACGTCCCCAGGCCGCCGCCGCGCCGTAGGTCAGCGTGGGGCTTGCGCAGAAGGCTGCGGCCCGCAGCTTCTCGCCCAGCGGCAGATGCTTACTGGCTATGATATCCGGCAAAATGGCGTCCAGATGATTTTTGTGCGCCAAAAATTTAGGCTTCAGTTCGGGCAGGTTACCTGCCGCGTCGGATTGGCACCAGAACTGGTAAAAAATCTGCCAGTACCGCACAACGGCCCAGTCGTAGTATTCCTCGCGCCCCGGCCGGGCCGAGAAATACTGCAGCCATTCCCAGTACATCCGCAAGTCATCGATTTTGCGGGGCGGGAAGCCTGCCGTCGTGATCTGCCCGGCGCGGGTGCGGTAATGGTAGAGCACGTCGCCCAGGCAGTTGCAGCGCTCACCTTCAAAGACGCGGTGCAGCACACTGGCATCGTCGCCAAACAGCATCGTCTCATCGTAATGGATGCCTTTTTCCTTGAAGAGCCGCGCGTCAAACAGCTTGTTCCAGCTCAGCGGCCCATAGAAACTGCCGGTCTGGAATGCCTCCAGCAGCAGTTCCTGGGCGTCGCGCACGCCGGTCTGGCGGATCGTGACCATCCGGCCCTCGATCTTGCTGCCGTCGGCGTCGATGCAGTCCGCCGCACAGGCCGCCAGCCGCACGCCGGGGGCCTGTACTGCGTTATAAAGCGTCTCGAACATCGTCGGCTCGATGAGGTCGTCGGAATCCACGATGCCGATGTAGTCGCCCCGGACATTGTCCAGCCCGGTATTGCGGGCGTGGGCGGGGCCGCCGTTGGCCTGGTGGAATACCCGGATGCGGGTATCCTGCGCGGCCAGTGCGTCACAGACTTCCGCCGAGCCGTCGTGGCTGCCGTCGTCGACGAGCAGCAGCTCAAAATCGGTGAAGGTCTGCGCCAGGATGCTTTCCACTGCGGGGCGCAGATAAGGCCCTGTGTTGTACACCGTGGAGATTATGCTGATTTTGGGATGGTCAGACATAGGTACTTCCTTTTATAGTAACTGCCTTGTAGGGGCCGGGCATGCCCGGCCCGGTCGTGTAAGGCGAGCGAGCGTTTATGGGAAGGCGGAGGGCCGCATTCTATATGCGCCCGCATTACAGCAGCCGCTGTTTGATGAGCGTATACGCCGCCAATAACCCCGGCCAATTCCATGCCACACCAATACGGTACGGCACGGCCAGAATCTTGTTTGGGTCATTCCGCAGCCGCTCTTGCAGGGCGGCGCGGGCGTCATTGTCGGCCAGGATCTCGGCAAACAGTGCGCGGCGCCTTGCATATGGCAAATCCCCCCTGCAGCCAGTCAGCAAACCGTACTGGTTCAGGCAGGCCCGCAGACGGCTGGTGTGCTCGTAGGGCGCGGGGTCCAGGCCGCTTTTCCGCAGCAGGGCGGCCAGCGCCGGGCGGGTGATGCGCTCGGCGTCCAGCAAATCTCCCCGCAGGCGGCGGGACAGACTGCCAGACTCCGTATCATACTGCTTATAGTATACACCATGCAGGCAATAAATGGCAGAGGAAATTTGTAAAAATTGTATGTTAAATAAAACATCCTCATTGATTTGCAGCTGATCGTCAAACCGCAGGCCGCCCAGCGTGCGGCGGCGGAACAGCTTAGGATAGGGCGCAGCCAGCAGCCCGGTGTCAAACAGCAGGGGAGAGAGCGCCCCGCCCAGTGCGGCCAGGTCGGCGTATTCGCCCGCAGGCAGGTAGTCCGTGGGCTGGATATCACCTGTGGAAACCCGCGTCAGGCCGAACAAAATCATATCGGCGTCGGTGATTACGCCGTCCAACGCAGACCACAGCCCGGGCAGCAGCGCGTCGTCGGCATCCAAAAACAGCACCCATTCGCCGCTTGCCGCGTCCAGCCCGGTATTGCGGGCTGCGCCCGCGCCGCCGTTTTCGCGGTGCAGGGCCGTTATGCGTGGGTCTGCGGCGGTCAGCTCGTCACAAAGCGCCCCGGTGTCATCGGGGTTGCCGTCGTCCACCAGCAGGATCTCTATGTCGGAGGGAGCGTCTGTCAAGGCACTTGCTACGGCGCGGCGCAGCGTGGCCGCAGCCTTATAACAGGGGATGATGATGGAAACGTTACGGATGCTCACTTGTGTTCCTCGCGCAAAATAGTCTCGTAGATATGTATCAAATCATCGGCGTTGCGGGCGGCGTCGTGGGTCTGCAGCGCCCGGGCGCGGGCGGCCTGGCCCATGGCCGTGCCGCCGTCTGGGCTTTGCAGCACCCGCAGGATCGCGTTGGCCAGCGCTTTTTCATCCAGCGCGTCGCCGTACAGATAGCCCTCGCGGCCATCTTCCAGCATTGAGGAAATCCCTCCCACGGCGGCGGCCACGCAGGGCAGGCCCAGCAGCATGGCTTCGCCCAGGCTGTTGGGGCTGTTCTCGCAGCTGGACGGCAGCAGGAAAACGTCGGCCTCCAGATATGCCTGGCGCATGGCGGAGGCGTCCAGCGGGCCGGTGTAGCGGATGTGCCCCGCCACGCCCAGCTGCGCGGCCAGCCGCTTGCAGTAGAGTTTGTAAGGGAACATCCGGTCGATGACCGGGCGCAGCAGCGGGCCTTTGTCCAGCGGGGGCCAGCCCGCAATTTGCAGCTGGGCGTTGCCGTATTGGGCCAGCACGGCGGGCAGTGCCTTGATGACGGTGTGCAGATTTTTCAGCGGGTAGTTGCCTTGGGGCAGAAACAGCACCGGCGAGGCGGCAAACTCCCGCGCGTGCCAGAGCGTGCCGGTGTAAAACAGCGGGCGCAGTGTTTCGTTGCAGGGGTAGTAGCGGGCGCTCGGGGCCAGGACGGCGCAGGCGGCACGGTCGAAACCTGTGCGGCCGGTCACATGGCGGGCATCGTGCAGCAGAGCCGCTTCTTTTGCCGCCAGTGCGTCAAAATTTGCCTGCATATTGTCCAGCAGCTCCCCGGGCACGGCGCGGTCAATGGCGTGCCACACCGCGCCCGAATGGCGGTAGGCGTCGGGCACGCCGTCGCACAGGTGGGCGGCGCAGTCCCGCATGACACCCTGGATGCTGAACAGCACTGGCAGGTTTTGCGCCCGGGCGGCGTCGGCCATCACGGCGGCAGCATCGTACTCGGTGCCCCAAATGTGCACAAGGTCAAACGCCCCGGCCTGCAAAAGCGGCGCAAAGGCGGCGGCATCGGCCACGATGCGGTAGTCCACGCCGTCCGCTGCGCCGCTGGCATCGGCCTTGCCGACGCAGAGCACCGTCAGGTGCAGATCGGCGTGGGTGCGCAGTGCGGCCAGCTGGCCGGTCAGCCAGCTGCCGCTCACGTCGCTGGCCCTTGCCAGTCCGCACGCCACCGCCGCCTGCGGCAGCGTCGTTTTTACAAGCCAGAGAATGTGCATGGGGTGCTCCTTCTATAACCAAAATGATTGCCAGGCTAGGGGCGGGGCTCTGCTCCGCCCGGAAGCCTTTCGATGGTATCCCTTTTCCCGGAAAGCCTGTCACACGGCAAATGGGCACGGGCGGAGCAGAGCCCCGCCCCTACGGTTGCACTAGGGCGTTACTATCACATTCCCCGCAAAAACGCCTCCGCCACCTTTTCGGGCGTAAACTCTGGGTAGAGCTTCGCCACCTCGGCGAACGGCAGATGTTTTCCCTTTACATCATGCAGCCACTTGTCCAATTTTGCCACTACGCCAGGCGTCACGTCTTCCCCCGCGTGCAGCACCAGTGCCAGCGGGTAGCGGGCCAGGTAGGGCAGGGTAGGGTCACTCTCGCTCACGGCCAGGTGCAAGACCGGCTTGCCGGTGGCAAAATAGCCGAACAGCTTGCTCGGCATCTGATTGTCGTAGGCGTTGCCCAGGCTCACCAGAACATCCGCGCTGTTTTCCAGTGCGTCGGCGTCGGCGGGCGAGAGCATCCCCGGGCGCACAAATCTTGCGCCCATTTTGTCCGCCAGCTGGGCGGCATCGGCGGCGAACCGCTCCCAGCCGCCGCCTGCCATCGTCAGGGTCACGTCTGTGCCGGGCAGGGCGCTGAACAATGCCGCCGCAAAGTGCGGCTCCCGCAGTTCCGGGTACAAGCTGCCGCAGAAAACGCACCGCATATCGTCGTGTTCTTCCGCGCGGCACTCCCGCGGCAGCAGCGTCGGGAAGCCCAGCACATGGGTCTTTTCGCACCAGTTCGCCAGCGGGGCATCGTCGGCATAGTCGGGCACGGCCTGCGGCGTGATGAAGGTCCCATCCAGCGCGTCCAGCAGCCGACCCTCCCTTGCAAAGCCGCCCGGGGCCGTGTAGTCCCGGTTGCTGGCGTAGGGGTCTAGCTGCCATAGGTACTTTTTACCGCCGATGGACGCCTCCTCCAGCGCAAAGGCCGCGCGGTAGGGTGCACAGACAGCACAGACGACGTCATAGTGAAATTCAGCGTCCAGCCGCTCGATCTTCCGCTGCGTATCCACGGTGCGGCGGGGTCTTTTCAGCACCAGCTGGCGGAACGCTGCCGCCACAGCCGTGGGGTGGGCGGCCAGCCGGGCCAGCCGCAGCGGTACCGGCGTGCCGCCTCTGCGGCCGTTTTCCAGCGCCTCATTCATCAGGCGCTCGTCGGCAAAGGCCAGCAGATGCTGCACGACCCCTTCCGGCGGGGCAGGCGGGGTGTGCAGGCCGTCCCACAAGGTCAAAATATGTACGGAGTGGTCGCAGGCAACCAGCTGTTCCGCCAGTCGGAACCCCATCAGGGCGTTGGCGCTGGCGGCGTTCTCCACCCGGTCCAGTACAAATAAAATGCGCATTTATTGTCGGTCCTTCAAGAAATTTTTGCACGCCCACCGCCACAAACGCGGCGCGTGCAGCGTCAAAAATGCCGCAAGCTGTATGCTGCGCGGCAGCTGCGGGTTGCGGCCCAGCTGGGGGTCTTTTTCCCCGGCTGCAATCGCCACCTTTAGCTCACACAGCTGGGTACGGTAATCGTCGGCGTTGGCACGGCGTAAAATCATGCTGGCCAGGTAGACGAGCTTTTCATAATAAAAGGCGTTCACGCTCTCGCGCAGGGCGTCGGGGGCGGTTGCGCGTATCTCAGCAGCAGCGCGGCGCTGGTCGTCGATGCTCTGCGGCGGCAGGGCGCGGTGGCTGGCGCTGGCCGCGTGCTGGCGGTAGTGGTAGCCTGCAAAATCGCAGTAGGCACACCCTGGTGCTGCCAAAAATGCACGCCAGTTCGCCAATAAATCTTCATTGTAGGCCAGGCCGTTGTCCAGCATTTCCTCAGTCAGCAAATCGGCCGAGAACAGCTTGTTCCACAGGCCGTAGTCCACGGCGTGGTCATGCAGCAGCGCGTCCAGATGCGCGGGGCTGCGCAGAACCTTACAGTTGGACGGTACGGAAGAATTTGCCGGTGCAGCGTCGGTAAATGTGTCATAGCGGCAGCAGGCCAGCGGCAGGCCGCTGTTGGTCACGGCGGCGTACAGCGTAGCCAGCAGTTCCGGGTGATACAGATCGTCCGCGTCGCAAAAGGCATACCACCGTGCGCCCAGTTCTTGGGCGCGGCGCAGTCCGACTGTACGGGCCGCGCAGACACCGCTGTTGGGCTGGTGCATGGCCACAAACCGCTGGTCGCCCGCCGCAATGGCATCGCACAGGGCGGGGGAACCGTCCGTGGAGCCGTCGTCCACCAAAATGCACCGAAAGGCGTCAAATTTTTGTGCGGCAATGGCATCGGTGCAGGCGGTCAAAAACGCCGCCGCGTTATGTACCGGCACAATGACTGCAATCTCGCAGGGCTTCATTTCGTCACCTCGGCATAGCGGCGCAGGTAAAATTGTTGCAGCACTTGGGCGCTGGTGTGGATATCATACCCAGCCTTCACGGCCTTTTCCCGCGCCTGCGGGTCACGGCGGAAAGATGCCGCCGCGATTGTATTTGTCCAGGCGGAAACATCGTTCAGCGGCAAAAATTTCACCCGGTCGGTAAAGGCCGCGCCCGCGTCCACCGTGTCAGACACAAAGCAGGGCAGGCCCGCGGTCTGGGCTTCCACCAGCACGACAGGGAGCCCCTCAAACAGGCTGGGCAGCATAAAGGCGTCCATAGCATCATAAAAACTTTGCATATTGCTTCGCACACCGGCAAAAATCACGCTGTCGCCCAGGCCCAGCTCGGCGGCCAGATTTTGCATTTTTTCCACGTAGGCAGGTTCACCGCCGCCCAGCAGCACCAGCCGCGCCTTGGGCAGACGTGTACGCACTGCGGCAAAAATTTTCAGCAGTCCGGGGTGGTTTTTCTGGGCCGAAAACCGCCCCACGTGGCCGAACAAAATCTCCTGGTCGGTCACGCCCAGTTCGCCCCGCAAAAGAGCGCGGCGCTGGGCATCGCGGGCGGCAAATCGCGCCGTGTCAATACCGTTGGGTACTACGGTAAACGGCGCTTTGCCGTACAGCATCTGCCCGGCTTTCTCGCTGCAGGCGAAGCGGTCGGTCAGGCCAAAGCGGAAAAAGCTGCTCATGACGCGGTCCAGCTGGCCCACCAGGTTCGGCTCATAGGCAGTGTTGTGGCTGTGGCCGCACCGTACCGGGATGCCCGCCCGCTTGGCCACAGGGTTATAAAACATCCCAAACCCGCTGTAATGGCCGTGGATGATGCGCCACTCCGGGTGGGCGGCAAACAGGGTGCGCAGCGCGCGCAGGTAGCGTGGGATGTTATTGTCCTGCCGTACGGTCAACTTGTAAATGCGGCCGCCCAGGGCACGTATCTCATCGTCAAAAAAGCACGGCTTATCGTAATGGTAGAGGAAATCAAACTGGACCTTTTCGCGGTCGATGGTGCGGTATACGTTCATGACGAACGTCTCCATGCCGCCGGCGTCCATGGCGGGCATGATCTGCAAAACACGGATAGGCGGCATCACTCAGCCTCCAGTCGGGTGCGGCAGTCCTTGAGCGCGGCCTGTGCGGCGGCGTCCAGCTGCGGGTAGGTATGGCTGCACTGCTGCAAAGCGTCCAGCACAATTTCACTGACCAGATAGCGGGTGTACCACTTGCGGTCGGCGGGCAGAGCATACCAGGGGCTTTCCGGCGTGGCGGTGGCGTCGATGACGTCCGCGTATACGTCCAGGTATTCGTCAAAATGCGCCCGCTCGGCCAGATCGCTGGACGAGAATTTCCAGTTCTTGGCCGGGTTGTCGATGCGCTCCAAAAACCGCTTTTTCTGCTCTTTCTTGGAGATGTTGAGGAAAATTTTCACAATGCGGTAGCTGTTGTCGAAAAGATACTCCTCATAATTTCTGATCTGGCGGTAGCGCTTTTTAAAAAATGCCTTTTTGCTCTCGCCCAGCACGCGGTCGGCCATCTGGTAAGTCTTTTGCAGGTCGTGTACCTGCACTACGAGCACATCCTCATAATAGCTGCGGTTGAAGATGGCGATGGTCCCGCGCGGGGGCAGCGCTTTGTTGACGCGCCAGAGGAAGTCGTGCTTCAATTCCTCGCTGTTGGGCTGTTTAAAGCTCGTGACCTGCACGCCCTGGGGGTTCAGCCCGGACATAACGTGTTTGACCGTGCCGTCCTTGCCTGCGGCGTCCAGCGCCTGCAAAACAATGATAAGCCCTTCGCGCCCATCGGCGTAAAAGGCGTCCTGCAAAGCGGCCATTTTTTGCAGATTCTCGGCCGTTTTGGCTATAATTTCGTCCTTGTCAGGCGCGTCGTCCTTGCCATCGCAGGACAGTGCGCGCAGATCACAGGCGCGGGAGCCGTCAAAGCGGTATTTATCGGCTTTCATGGGCAGAACCTCCCCCAAAATATAGATATAAATAGTATACCCGGTTTTGACGGATTGTGCAACCTTGGCAGCAAGAAAAAAAGGCCGGGCATTAAGCATAGGGGAGTAGAAACGCGAAACCCGGAAAGGAAAACAAGATGGGAAAACAGAGCCATTTGAAAAAGGCTTTCCCCGCGGGGAAAGCCTTTACAAGTGCGTTACTTCTTTTTCTTCTCGCTCTCGGCGCATTTGTTATGGCAGCCGGCGCAGTTGCCGCCGCAGCCGCCCTGCCAGCCGCCGTTCTGGCAGATAAACAGGATCGCCAGCGCCAGCAAAACAAAAATAATTACAACAACAATGACACTTGCCATGTAGGATACCTCGATTTATTGTATTGCGTTACACAAAACCTATTAAACTGCCTACACAGTGTACCACAAATGCCACGCCCCATGCAATAGCACATTGCATCAAAACTACCCCGGCAGCAGCCTTAGCACCGCCCAGCTCACGCTTGACAGCCGCAATGGCGGCCACACAGGGCGTATACAGCAAGGTAAATACCAGGAATACGATTGCCGTGAACGGCGTAAACAGCGTAGCCAGCGCAGTGGTATCGCCGCCCAGCAGCACAGTCAGGGTGGAAACAACGCTTTCTTTTGCGGTAAAACCGGTGATAAGCGCCGTAGAAACACGCCAGTCGCCAAAGCCGAGCGGTTTAAAAATGGGGGCAATAAAGCTGCCGATGCCCGCCAGCAGGCTGGCGTCCGGGGTGGCGGCTACATTGAGCCGTGCATCAAATGTTTGCAGGAACCAGATAAGCACCGTGGCAACAAAAATAATGGTGAATGCCTTTTGCAAAAAGTCTCGGGCTTTCTCCCAAATCAACTGGCCGACACTGCGTGCAGAGGGAAAACGGTAGTTGGGCAGCTCCATGACAAAGGGGACCGGCTCACCTTTGTATTTGGTGAATTTTAACAGGATGGCGTACAAAATTCCGCACACAATGCCGGTCAGGTACAGCCCGATCATGACAAGGGCCCGGTACTGCCGCGGGAAAAACGCCGTTGTGAACAGCGCATAGATGGGCAACTTGGCCGAACAACTCATGAACGGTGTGAGTAGAATCGTCATTTTGCGGTCGCGGTCACTGGATAATGTGCGGGTCGCCATGATGGCCGGTACAGAACAGCCAAAGCCAATCAGCATGGGAACAAAGCTGCGGCCGGAAAGGCCGATACGGCGCAGCAGTTGATCCATAACGAAGGCAACGCGGGCCATGTAGCCGGTGTCCTCCAGAATCGAAAGGAAGAAGAACAGTGTGACAATAACCGGCAAGAAGCTCAGCACACTGCCTACACCGGCAAACACGCCGTCAATGACAAGGCTATGTACGACCGGGTTGATGCCGTAGGCGGTCAGCGCGCGGTCAGTCAAATTTGTCACGGCATCGATGCCCAGGGTCAAAAGGTCGGATAAACCTGCACCGATCACACCGAAGGTCAGCCAGAACACCAGCGCCATAATGCCGATAAAGCATGGCAAAGCCGTATATTTGCCGGTAAGTATCTTGTCGATTGCTACGCTGCGCTTGTGCTCGCGGCTTTCGCCGGGGCGCACAACGGTTCTTTCGCACAGACGTTCAATGAAGTTGAACCGCATATCGGCCAGGGCGGCCTCACGATCCAGCCCGGTTTCACTTTCCAGCTCGGCAATCGTGTGGCCCAGCAGTTCCTTCTCGTTCTCATCCAGATCCAGCGCTTTTTCAATCAGCGGATCGCCTTCCACAAGTTTGGTCGCGGCAAAGCGCACAGGCAGGCCCGCGCGGGCGGCGTGATCTTCAATCAAATGGTTCACAGCATGGATACAGCGATGCACCGCGCCGCCCTTGCCGTCGCCAGCATCGCAAAAGTCGATGCGGCCGGGCGTCTCGCGGTGGCGGGCCACATGCAAGGCGTGTTCGACCAGCTCGTCGATACCCTCGTTTTTGGCGGCAGAGATGGGCACGACCGGAACGCCGAGCAGTTCCTCCAGCTCGTTGACCATGACCGTGCCGCCATTGGCGCGGACTTCGTCCATCATATTTAGCGCCAGCACCAGCGGGATATTCAGCTCCATCAGCTGCATGGTCAGGTACAGGTTCCGCTCGATGTTTGACGCATCTACGATGTTAATGATGCCATCCGGGTGCGTGTTCAGCAAAAAATCGCGCGTGACGATCTCCTCGCTGGAATAAGGCGACAGGGAATAGATACCCGGCAGATCGGTGACGGTGGCCTCACTGTGGCCGCGGATAACGCCGTCCTTGCGGTCCACCGTCACACCGGGAAAGTTGCCGACGTGCTGGTTGGAGCCGGTAAGCTGGTTGAAAAGTGTCGTTTTACCGCAGTTCTGGTTGCCGGCCAGGGCAAAGCGCAGCGGGCGGCCCTTGGCAATCTCCGAACCATTCTTGCGGTCATGATAGCTGGGGGCCTTGCGCAGTTCGCCTACACCTGGGTGGGGGACAGGGGTGTGCCGCTGCTCACTGCGGGCGGCGCGATCCGTTTCGTGGATATTTTCCACTTCAATTTTCGCGGCATCTGCCAGGCGCAGGGTCAGCTCATACCCACGCAGCTCCACCTCGATAGGGTCGCCCATCGGTGCGACCTTGCGCAAGGTCACTTCGGTGCCGGGGGTCAGCCCCATATCCAACAGGTGATGACGCAGTTCGCCCTGCCCGCCAATCGTGCGCAGCACAGCATCCTGCCCAACTTTTAGTTCTGCCAGTGTCATTTTACAATCCTCTTTTGTCTAAAAGTTTGGCTCTTCTAACTTTGCAGATACAGTGTAGCACACACAGGGGCCGGATGCAAGAAAAATATCAAAAAAGCGGTAAGCCGCCGCAGTTTCAGTGATTGTGCACCGGGATGAAATGTGATATACTTTGCGGGTATTATTAAGGAGTGCTGTCTATGGAATTCACCGTCCGCGCGGCAACAACCGCCGAGTTGCCGGAACTGATGCAGTTATACACAAACGCCCGGGCCTTCATGCAGACCCACGGCAACCCCACCCAATGGCACGCAGGCTACCCCGGTGAAGCCCGCCTGGCCGCTGAAATCGAGCGAGGCGTCTGCCATGTGGTGATGGGGGAGGAGACCATTCAGGCGGTGTTCTGCCTGATACCCGGCGACGACCCCACCTACCATCACATCGAGGACGGTGCCTGGCCCGAGGATGTACCCTACGCGACGATCCATCGTCTGGCGTCGGCGGGGCACGTGGGCGGCATCGGGCGCTTGTGCGTGCAGTGGTGTTTACAGCAGGGCCTGCCGGTACGCGCCGATACCCACGCCGACAACACCTATATGCAGCACACGCTGAAAGCCTGCGGCTTTGTGCGCTGCGGGACAATTTACACCGAGGACGGCACGCCAAGGTGGGCGTACTACCATTACGCAATATAAACAACAGCGCCCCGCATTCCCGGTATAGGGAATGCGGGGCGTTGCTGTGCTAAAAGGCTTCACCCTGGGGGGAAGCTGCCCGCAAAGCGGGCTGATGAGGGGCAAGTTTGCCATGCCACCCTACAAAGCGAAACTTACGGCAAGGCCCCCCTCATCCGGCCTGCGGCCACCTTCCCCCAAAGGGGGAAGGCTTTTTCGCTACATTTTATTTACCGTCCAAACACGGAACTTAACCCGCTGAACAGATTCACGATGCTCTGCACCTGGGATTGCAGACTGTTCACGGTGTCCATCAGGGCAGGTAGCTGGGTCAGGGCGTTGTTCAGCGCATCCACGTCGATTTTTTTCAACTGGTCGGTGATTTCCGGAAGGTCCTGCATCATGGCGTCCAGCTCGCTCTGGTCCAGCGTGGCAAGGCTCGTGTTCACCGTGTCGGCCAGGTCGTTGACGCGGCTGCAGGCGTCCATGACGTTGTTGTAGGCAATATTCATCCGCCAGCCGAAAAACGCCAGCGCCGCCAGAATCACGACCACCAGCACGACGCTTAAAATCATCCGTTTGCGCTGGTTGGCGATAATGCCGCGGTTCTGCCGGTCTTGCAGCTCCAGCTGGGCCTCAATGCGGTTCAGCTGGGCTTTCAGGTCGGCGGCATCCAGCTTGCCGTCACGGTTTTCATCGTTGGAGCGCGTCAAATCGTCCACGCGGGCTTTCAGCTGCTCATCCATTTTGGCGTTTACGTTTTCCATGTGGGGGCCTCCTTTTTGGGGTGCTGTGGTGTGGGGGCCGGTCGTGCCCGGCCCGCGGCTGTATCGGCAGATGCTGCTTACGGGTAAGTTGAGGACCGGACATATCCGACCCTTACGGCTGGCAGTTATTTATTTCTCGTATCCACCATCTCGAACCAGAACGTTGACCCTTTCCCGACGGCGCTGTTGACACCGAAGGCGAAGCCGTGCTGCTGCAGGATGGCTTTGGTGATGGACAGGCCCAGGCCGGTGCCGGTGCGGCCGCTGTCCTGCCGGGCGCGGTAGTAGCGGTCAAAAATGTAGGGTAAATCCTCTGGCGGGATGCCGGGGCCATGGTCCTCAATTTCAATGCGGCAGCCCTTTTCCTGCGGGATGGCCCGCAGCACCACGACGCCGTCCGCGCCAATGTGGTGGAACGCATTGCCCAGCAGGTTGTGCAGCACCCGCTCCATCATAGCGGGGTCAGCGCTCACCGGGCAGGCGTCGTCGGCCTGCAAGTCGAGCTTCCAGTGATTTTTGTCGCACAGTGCATCGTAGCGGCCCGCCACTTCAAAGCAAAGCTCGCTCATGTCAAAGTCAACAAGGTTTGGCTTTTCCGCGCCGCTCTGCACTTTGCTCAGTTCCATCACGCTGTTTACCAGCGTCGAGAGGCGATCCGTCTCATCGACAATAATGTTGCATTGCTCAGTGCGCTTGGCATCGTCACTGCCGGTCAGGTCGCGCACCGTCTCGGCGTAACCCTTTATCAGGGTCAGCGGCGTGCGCAGGTCGTGGCTGACGTTGGCGAGAATGTCCTTTTCCAGCTGGGCGCTGCGCTTGACCTCGGTGGCCATATAGTTGAAATCCTCGGCCAGACGTCCGATCTCGTCGTGGTGCTCCACCTTGATGGCGACGTCATAGTTGCCCGCTGCGATCTCCTGTGCGCCGTTGGACAGCTTGCGGATGGGGTTGGTGAACCAACGGCTGAACAGCATGGCAAACAGCAGGTCAAGCACCAGCAGAAGCAGCGCCACAGGGCCCAGGATCGACCGCAGCACCTCGGCGGCGGTGGTGATCTGTGCCAGACTTGTGGAGACGATGACGCCGTACTGGCCGTCTGCCGAGAGCCGCCCCACGCACATCTGCATGGTGGAACCGACCTTCACGATCTGGTACAGCTCACCGTTCTGGAACAGCTTTTGCCGCAGCTGAATGGCTACATGGGTGTCCACATTGTAGCCGAACGCGCCGTCGAATGCACCGGTGCTCTCGTGCAGCAGGCAGGGGTACATACTCTCGTAGGCTTTCAGGCAGCGCAGCGTTGTGTCGGAAAAATCAACGCAGCAGCTGTCCACATTGATTTTTTTGTCCTGGAACGTCTCGCTGACGCCGTCCCAGAAATCCTCGTTCAGCGTCAGGCCCAGATAGCTTCTGTTGGAGATCGCGCTGTCCGACTGGTCGATCAGCGCCGTGATGGCCGCCGCTTTGGCGTCCAGCTTATTGCGGATATTGCGGTTGTACTGCGGTGCCAGCGCGTAGGTGATGATGCCCCACACCAGCAGCAGCGTAAACAGCGTAATGCCGCCGATAAACAGCATCAGCTGCCAGCGGATGCTTAATGCAAAGGGCTTTTTAGGTGTGTTGGGTTTTCTCATAGCGTATCCGGGTCGAATTTGTACCCGATGCCCCATACGGTGGTGATGTATTTGCGGCAGGGGCCAAGGTGGCTGCGCAGCATTTTGACGTGGGTGTCCACGGTGCGGTCCTCGCCGTAATAGTCGTAGTTCCAGACCTTTTGCAAAATCTTCTCGCGGCTCAGGGCAATGCCCTTGTTGCTGACGAGGAACACCAGCAGGTCAAACTCCTTGGGGGTCAGCGGGGCCTCCTGCCCGGCCACTTTCACGCTGTGGCTGGCCGTGTCGATGTGCAGGTCGCCAAAGGTGTAGCTGCCGGAGTCCTCGGCCGGTTTGGGCATCGTGCGGGCCAGCACGGCCTTGACGCGGGCCACCAGCTCCCGCGGGGAAAAGGGCTTGACAACGTAATCGTCGGCACCGCTTTCCAGGCCGGCCAGCTTGTCGTACTCCTCACTGCGGGCGGTCAGCATGATGACCGGGGTCATGATCTTGCGGGTGCGCATCTCCCGCAGGCAGGTCATGCCGTCCATAAACGGCATCATAATGTCCAAAATCACCAGGTCAATGCCGCCTTGGCTCAACGCACTGAGGGCAGCGGTACCGTCACCGGCTTCCTCGCAGGTGAAACCGGCATATTGCAGATGCTCACGGATGAGGTCACGGATACGCGGCTCATCGTCAACGATCAGAATTTTTGCCATGGGAAAAGACCTCCTTGCTGCTTTCTCCATTTCTATTTTACCACAATACAACGCAAGAGTGGAAGAATTGTGAAAAAATCGAAAAAAATTTACAAAAGTGTGATAGAATAGGAATATGAAATCCCGAAATGCAGGCGCGGTGCTGGTTTGCCTTTGGCGATGCCGAGGATCACTACAAATACCGTGCCGTCGTCATGCAGGCTTACCCGGCCGGGCGGTTCCCGGTGTTTGCGGGGCATAACTATATGCAGTACCAGATACGCGACCCGCGGGGCTTTGCGGCCATGCTGGACAGCATTATACAATATGACACCATGCCGGACCTGCCGATGGTGCGGCGCGAAAAATCGTAAAATCTGCAAACGGCGGTTGCATTTTGCCGCGCGGCGCGGTACAATGACGGCAGGAGAGTGACTACTTATGAAAATCCTGTTTTGCATTGTGTTGATTTTGGTGCTGCTGGTGCTGTTCGCCGTCTGGCCGAATAAGCGCCGGGATGCCCTGCGTGCGCCGTTTGTGGGGCATAACTGTGCCCACCGCGGCTACTTTGGCAAGGATCAGCGCCCGCCGGAAAACAGCCTGCCCGCCTTTGCCGCCGCCGCGCAGAATGGCTACGGCATCGAGCTGGATGTGCAGTTTACGTCGGACCGGCGGCTGGTGGTGTTCCACGATGACACGCTGGACCGCATGACCCCGGCCAAAGGCTTCGTACATGATATGGATTGGGCTGACTTCTCGGCACAGCCGCTGGCGGGCAGCAACGAGCACCCACCGCTGTTTGCCGATATGCTGCGCACTGTGGCCGAAACAAACCCCGACACGCCGTTGATCGTGGAGATCAAGAGCCGCGCCGAGTACAGCAAGACCTACCTGGAAGAGCTTTGCCGCGCCACGATCGCCGAGCTGAAAGCCTACCCCGGTCCCTACTGCATCGAGAGCTTTGACCCCCGCGTCGTGGGCATTGTGCGGCGGCAAGCCCCGGATATCCTGCGCGGCCAGCTGGCCGACAGCTACCAGAGCTACCGCAAGGATGGGACGCACGCCGTTCCGGCGTTTGCGTTCTCCCACCTGTTCGGCAACTTTCTGGGGCGGCCGGATTTCATCGCCTGGTGCCCTGCCAAGCGCAACTGGGCCGTGAAGCTCAATGCGGCCTTGGGCGCTATGATGGTCATGTGGACGGCCCTGCCCGAGCATGACACCGCCAAGCTGGAAGCGGAGAACGACGCCGTTATCTTCCAGTGGTACGCGCCAAAGCAGACATACCGGGAGTAACCGCTGTGCCGTAGGGGCGCATTCCATAGGCGCCCGCAATTCATGCACGATAACCGCATAAACGCCGCAGCCCCCGCATACATTGCATTGACAATGTGTGAGGGGGCTGCGTTTATGTTTTTATTTACTGTTACCAAACCGGGTCTGCGGCAGGCCGGGGCGCTGGCCCTGTGCGCGGTGTGCCTGTGCGGCACGGTGGCTGCGGCGGTGCATTTTACCGGCGGGGCGGTCACGGTGTCGGCTGCGGCGGTGCCGGGCATCGAGACGACCCAGGACATCGGCACCTACTTTACCGGCTACGGCTTTGACACCGACCTTGCCAGTGCCGCCGTGGACAAAGTGAAGATTCCCAAAAAGTGGGACGACAGTTTCACGGCGTTCAACCAGATCGTACAGGAAAGCGGCCTGGATCTGGCCGACTACAAGGGTAAAACGGTGGAAAAGTGGACGGTGCTCTGCCCGCAGCTTTCCACCGGCGACCACGACACTTACTGCGTGCTGCTGGTCTACAAGGCCAAGGCCGTGGGGGCTTACCTGCTGCAAAAGCCGTCGGGTGAAGTGACGGGCCTTGTCACCGCCGCCAAAGCCAGCGCCGACGCCGCGTTGGAGGAAGGGGAGACCGTGGAAATTTCAGCAGATGCGTTCCCGGAGGATTAAACAAAAAGCCTTCCCCCATCGGGGGAAGGTGGCCGAGCAAAGCGAGGCCGGATGAGGGGCGCGTTCGTCTTGCTACCTATTTAGAGGGCAATATTGGCAATGCCGCCCCCCATCAGTCCGTTTCGCGGACAGATTCTCCCGCGGGAAAAAGCCTTTTACTCATCTTCAAACATCCACTTATCCCTCGGCAGTGCGAACACCGCACCGCACAACAGCAGCACGGCAGGGTCGCTGGTCAGGTGGATGACCTGGCTCTCCATGTAGCCGTAGGCCAGCATCGTGACCAGGCACGCCACGGCCTGCCACGCGCCGCGCCGGGCGTAGCCGTACAAGGCCGCCATCATCAGTGCGCAGACCAGAACGACCATGACCGGGCCGGTCAGGTAGAGCAGATACACAAAAATATTGTCCAGCGCGGGCCATTCCTGTAAGAATTGGCCCGCAATTTTTATGTCGAACATCCGGTAGGCCGCCCATGCCAGCGAAATGCGGCAGGTCAGCAGATCGTCGAGCTTTTTCAGCCAGCCGGGGCCGATATCGTTCGCCCACGGCCCGATTTTTACGACGAACAGCGGCAGAATATAGCTGACCGCCGCCAGCAGCGGCACCAGCGCCGCACAGCCGCCAGCCGCCAGCCGCCCGACCGGGCGCGGGCCTTTGCGGGTGTACAGCTTGGCAAGCGCCAGCAGCAACACCAATAAACACGTACACAGCGCTGACGAGCGGCTCTTGGGCGCTACCATCAAAAACACGCCCACGGCGGCCAGACCGCCCAGCTCAGCCCAGGTCAGCCGGGCACGGCGCAGCAGCACCCAGGCCAGCAGCAGGCCGAGCACCACCCCGCCGAAGGTGTTGGGGTGGCCGTACCCGAACATGAGCCGGTAACTGCCGTCGCGCTCACTGGCGGCGTTGGGTGCAATGATGCCCGCAAAGTGCAGCACCTGCACTAGTGCCAGCGTGGGCACGCCGCTGGCCAAAAACGCTTTCATCACACGGCGCAGCGGCACATCCTTGGCGGCCAGCAGCGCCATGCACAGGCCCAGCCACCAGATGTTCTGGCCGTTGAAATAGACCCACCGCGCCACAAAATACAGCATACCGGAGCACAAAATGCTGCGGCCATTGTACTTTGTACCCAGTAAAATTTTTGCCCCGAAGCACAGGTAGATGACCCAGTCCAGCACCGGGGAGACCCTCGTTTGCAGCCAGGGCCAGTTCTCCCGCGCCATGCTGTTGTTGAATACGACAAGGAACTCGTACACCATCACGCCAAGCAAAAACGCCCATGCACCGTATTTTTGGCGCAAATCGCCGCCGCGCGGGGTGAACAGCAACCGCTCGTCATGCCACCAGCTGGCAGGGGACAAGCGCCGCCGCACCACCGGGGCAAAATCTATCACAGCCGCCGCCAGCAAAAGCAGCAGCAGCCCATTTGCAAAACCAAACAAAAGGGGATACCTCCTAATGTAGAACTAAACTTATTATAAACATTTCCCCCACGGTTTGACAACCCTTTTCCAGAATGTTATTCTTATACTGTATTATTATTAGTGGGAGGATGCCCCTATGAATGCTGAACAGTACCGCGCCGTTATCGGGTGGTTCAACGCCAGACCCGTCGCTAAAATGGCGCTGCGTGTCGTCAGCCGCGGCGCGGTGGCGCTGGTCTACCTGGGTTATCTCGGTATGCTGGCCTGGCTGGTCTGGCATCGCATGGGGCAGTTCTGGCCCGCGCTCGTCGTACCGGCGGCGGCGTTCCTGGTTGGGACGCTGGTGCGCAAGGCCATTGACCGCCCGCGCCCCTACACAGCGTTGGGGTTCACGCCGCTTTTCCCCAAGGATAAGGCCGGGCAGAGTATGCCCAGCCGCCACTGCTTCTCGGCAGCGGCCATCGCCGGGGCAGCGTGGTACGTGTTTCAGCCCTGGGGGCTGGCACTGGCCGTGCTGGCGGTGGTCATTGCGGTCTGCCGCGTCGTGACCGGGGTACACTATGTCAGCGACGCGCTGGCGGGCCTGGCCTTCGGCACAGTGTTTTCCGTACTGGGCTGGAACGCCTTTGTACTTGCGGCGTCTGCCCTGGGGTTCTACGCCATTATGCTTTTGTAAAAGGAACGTAATTATGAAAAAACTTGCTGCGGCCGCTTTGGCCGCTGTGACTGCGCTGGCCCTGACCGGGTGCAGCTTTCAGGATGTGATGCTCTACCTTTACGGCGGCGACAGCTTTGTGAAAAGCGACGAGCCGGACTATGCACAGTGCGACGGCGGCAACGGCGTGACCGTTGTCTACGACCAGAACCAGTGGGAACAGCCGGTCATGGCGCAGGACGACACCCTGTCCCTGACGTCGGGCAATCAGCTGAGCTACACGGTGGTGCTGCTGCAAAAGACCGACATCTACACGGACTTTCTGACTCAGTCCGGCCAGGAACTGGAAGAAACCACCGGCACGGTCAAGTATGATTTTGGTTTTACTGTGCCCGATGCCGCTGTGGAGGCTGTGCGCTACGACTGCGGCAGCTATCAGACGATTTTTGCGCAGATCGACTACGACTGCGGTGAGACGGTCTATGTGACCGCCGCCGCCCGCACCAGCGACTATGAGCCGATTCTGGACCTTTTGCAGGATGTCTGGCCCACCGGCCATGCACCCGAAAACGCCCACATCGCCGATACCACGACCAACGCCGTGACCGAGGAGGACGTGAACGGCGGGAGAAGCAAGAGTTTGGCGTAAAGGCAAAGCGACAAAGCCCGCGAAAAAAAGCCTCCCCTCACAGGGGAGGTGGTCGGGCGATAGCGATGACCGGAAGGGCTTTGCCGCCTTCCCGCAAGAACCAACTTTACCTTATAAAATTCGTCCGCTTATCATTCTCCGCCGTCGGGGCCACGATCCCCGCAGCCTTGCCAGCCTCGATGCACTTGAGCATCCACGCCATGTTGCGGCCCAGGTTGCGCATGATCTGCAAGCCTTCCTCGTCGGAGAGCACGTCCTCGGCCTTGCCGCCATGGACCATCGGCCAGTAGGTTGAGCTGATGAGCGGCATCTCAAAGAACTGCGGTACCTTCTCCATTGCTTCCAGTGCGGTGGTCGTACCAGCGCGGCGGGCACTGGTGACGACTGCGGCAGGCTTGTGGCGCAGGTACTTCCCGCCGCTGATGGCCAGCCGGTGCATAAAGCCCAGCATACTGGCCGCCGCCGTGGCGTAATGTACCGGTGCGCCAAACACGATGCCGTCAGCCTTTTCCACCAGCGGCAGCACGTCGGCCACCGGCCCGCCAAAGACGCATTTGCCCGCCTTGCCGCAGCCGCCGCAGCTTACACAGCCGCCCACCGGGGCCGCGCCGATGGGGAAGATCGTCGTTTCGATGCCCGCTTCGTTCAGCGTCTTGGCCACCTCGGCCAGTGCCGCGTTCGTGCAGCCGTTTTTGTGCGGGCTGCCGTTGATCAGTAATACATTCATAACAGATGCCTCCGTTTAGATTTGCTCTGTATACCATTATAGCATAGTACGCAAGCATTTGTGTAGGGGCGGCATGTAGGCCGCCCGCGGCTTTCCGGCAGACGACCACTTGCGGGCCGCATATATGCGGCCCCTGCTATGTTTAAACGAATCATTAAAGAAAGGTCCATCCCCATGACCACTACCTGCCTGAATTTTACCAAAAAATGCGGTGGATGTCCGCTGCTGGCCATGCCCTACCGGGAACAACTGGCCCAAAAGCAGGCCCGCCTGCAAGAACTGCTGGGCGGCTTTGCGCCGGTCAAGGCCGTGCAGGGCATGGCCGACCCGCTGCATTATCGCAACAAGGCTATCGCCAGCTTTGCTGCCCAGCACGGCAAGCTCGTCTGCGGCCTGTACGCCGAGGGCACGCACAAGGTCCTGCCCGGTGCGGACTGCCTGCTGCAGGAGGATATTTTGAACAAAACGCTGGCCGCTGTGCTGGACGCCGCCCGCACCTGCCGCTGGACCGCCTACGACGAGGACCGCGGCACCGGGCTTTTGCGCCATATGGTGCTGCGCAGTTCCGCTGACGGCAAAGTGCTTGTCACACTGGTCACGCCTGGTCCCGAACTGCCCGGCAGCAAGAATTTTTGCGCCGCGATGCGAAAAAAAGCGCCGTGGGTCGTCAGCATCCTGCAGAACATCAACCCTACCCGCACCAGCGCTGTGCTGGGCAATCGCGAAAAAACGCTCTACGGCCCCGGCTTTGTGCTGGATACGCTGTGCGGCACGCAGTTTGCGATTTCCTCCCGCAGCTTTTACCAGGTCAACCGCACACAAACGGAAGTTCTGTACAAAAAGGCGTTGGAACTCGCCAGACTGACCGGTCGTGAGACAGTCGTTGATGCCTACTGTGGCATCGGAACGATCGGCCTGTGCGCTGCGCCGCAGGCAAAACAGGTCATCGGCGTCGAGCGCAATCCCGCCGCCGTGAAGGACGCCGCCGCCAATGCCCGCCGCAACAAAATCGCCAACGCCCACTTTGTCTGCGCCGATGCCACCGAATGGATGACGGCCGCCGCAGGCGAGGGCCTGCGCCCGGATGTGGTGTTCCTCGACCCGCCCCGCGCGGGCAGCACGCCGGAGTGCATCACCGCCGTGAACAAGATGAAGCCGCGCCGTGTCGTCTACGTCAGCTGCGACCCCGAGACCCTGGCCCGCGACGTCGCCGCCTTCACCCGCCTGGGCTGGCGCGCCGCCAAATTCTGCCCGGTAGACCTCTTCCCCCAGACACGGCATGTGGAGACGGTATGCCTGCTGGTGAAGTAAGGTACGCGAAAAATACATCTTGTTTTATGGCGAGTCAAAGTCGCCACTAAAATGTAAAGGAGTATTATAAAATGAAAAAGGGCAACATTGTGCGGACATTGTATGAAACAGAAAAGCGAGAGGACAACCAAAAGGTGCACGAACAATTCATGAAATTAAAGTCGATGGAATGTCCTTGCTGTGGGGATGCAATGCAACTCAAGGCGGGCGTATGGCGCTGCAAAAGATGTGCGTACTGTATTACACAAAAAAGTGTGTTGGATGGTGCGATATTCTGGTTTTGTGATGAGTGCGGGAAATTCATGAATGTTCAGCCTGATTTTACAACATCTACCGGAACATGGAAGTGTTTGTCTTGCGGCTTTATGAATGATGTTTCGGAAAACAACATCGATGATTTTGAGGAAGATACGACGGTCAATGAAAAAAACAAAGTTGTGGTTCCAGCTAAAATTATTGAAAACATTGGGGGTGTGATTCAAAAAACAGGGGACACCTTCGCCGCAGGAAAGGCCGCTGCATTAAATGCAGGGGCAAGTGCAAAAGATGCCCTTGCAGAGCAACTAGACATCAATCACGATGGCAAAATAGACATTGAAGACATTATTATCCTAGGATTGAAAACACCGGGCGTAAAGGTTGAACGAAGTAAATTTCTGGAAAACGAGTTAAGAATCCACTATGATGCCGAAACTGTGCGCAAGGCAATCGATACAACACCTCTCTATGCAAATATTCCCATGGAGGATATAAATGCGCTCGCTGATGCAGTTATTCAGCGTGAACGGTATTTTGTGTCTGGTATTGCTGCCGCATTAGGTGCGCCAGGAGGCGCGGCTATGGCAGCAACAATCCCCGCAGATATTATCCAGTATTACGGCTATACACTCAGAGTGGCACAAGAACTCATGTACCTGTACGGCTTCCCGGAAATTGTAACCGCAGATAATGAAGCACAAATCGACACGCCCACAATGAACACGCTGATTGTAGCCATGGGCGTTATGTTTGGCGTTGCGGGAGCCAACAATGCAATGAAGGCAATGGCGAAGGCTCTCGGCGTTGGCGTTGAAAAGCAGTTGATGAAAAAGGCACTTACAAAAGGCGTGATTTATCCTATTGTAAAAAATGTTGCAAAGTGGTTTGGCGTAAAGATGACGAAGGAAGTCTTTGCGGGCTTTTTCAAAAAGGCCATTCCCGTTGCAGGAGGCGTTCTTGGTGGCAGCATTACATATCTTTCCTTTAAGCCCTGCTGTGAAAGGCTGAAATCCAGCTTAATGGACACAAAACTTTCCAATCCCTTGCATATGGAAAGCAGAGAAGAAATTGAAATCTTCAATGCCATTGTGACAGATGCCAATGAAGTAATGTAAAGGTCAAGTGACTTTTTCGATAAAAGTTACACACAGGGAGAATTGCTATGTTCTGCAGACTGACACCCGAGGAAGAAGTGCGTATGCACATCCTTTTAAAGGGCATTGCCGACGACCCCAACGCGCTGGAAATGCAAAAGTTCATCCAGCACGGCAGTGTGACGACCTACGAGCATTGTATGCGGGTCACGCGCATTGCATTCTGGCTCAACATCCATCTGCGTGCCCACGCCGACGAGGCCAGCCTGGTAAAAGGTGCGTTCCTGCATGATTTTTACCTGTATGACTGGCATAATTGCAGCAATATCACGCACTGGCATGGCTTTAAGCACCCGCGCATTGCACGCTATAACGCTGAAGTTGTGTTTGCCTTGACCGACAAGGAAAAGGACATTATCCAAAGCCATATGTGGCCGCTGACCCCCACCGACATCCCCCACAGCCGCGAGGCCGCGCTGGTCTGCATGGCTGACAAGATGTCGTCGAGCTATGAGACGGTGTTGGAACGGCGTGCCAAACGAAAAAACAAATGAACCGTAGGGGCCGGGTATGCCCGGCCCTCAGCCATACCGATACAGAACGTTTGCCGTGAGGCCGCCCAGTAGGGGCCGGAAATGTCCGGCCCCTACTGGGCGGCATAGAATATAAGGGAGGAACCATTCATGCCCGACCAATACACCCGCACCCGCGCCCAACTGGGCACGCCCGCGCTGGACGCATTGCGCAAGACCCATGTGGCCGTGTTCGGCATCGGCGGCGTCGGCGGCCAGGCCGTTGAGGTGCTGGCCCGCAGCGGGGTAGGGGAGCTGAGTTTGTTTGACAGCGACGTCGTCGCGCTCTCCAACCTGAACCGCCAGCTGGTGGCGCTGCACTCCACGCTGGGTCAATACAAAGTGGACGCTATGGCCGCCCGCATTGCGGATATCGACCCCACCATCGTCGTACACGCTAACCGTATGTTTTATAACGCCGAAACAGCCGCCGATGTTGACCTGACGCAGTTTGATTACGTGCTGGACTGCATCGACACGGTCAGCGCCAAGCTGCTGCTGATCCGCCGCTGCAAAGAGGCCGGGGTGTCGATCCTGTGCAGCATGGGCGCAGCCAACAAGCTGGACCCGACAGCGTTCAAAGTGGCGGATATCGAGAAAACCACCGTTGACCCGCTGGCAAAGGTCATCCGCATCGAGTGCCGCAAGCGCCGCCTGGGCAAGGTCAAGGTCGTTTTTTCGGAGGAGCCGCCCCTGCCGCCGCTGGCAGATGAGACGAGCGAGACCCCGGTTGCCGCACGGCGCACCGTGCCCGCCAGCAATGCCTTTGTGCCCGCCGCCTGCGGGCTGGTCTGCGGATCGGAGGTCGTCAAGGACATTCTGCGCAAGGCCGGGGTCTACCGCGGCACAAAATAATAAAAGCAAGGATAATCCAAAAGGTGCCGTGCGAATGGTAGATTCCCATTCGCACGGCACCTTTTAGGTGACGTTATATTATTCTGCCAGTAATTCAGCCTCGGCAAGGGTGGGGTCAAAAGTGCCTTGTACTGCGGGGAAAGATCGGGTGTTCAGTACATATCCTTTGGGAATTGTACGCGGTGTGTAACCGGTGATGAGCTTGAAGGCCCGGTTAAAGCTGCGAATGGTGTTGAAGCCGCAGCGCGACATGACATCGGTTACCTTCAAGTCTGGCTCGGCATTGATGATCTGCACAGCTTTTTCAATCCGCACAACATTCAGATATTGCGAAAAGGTCATGCCCGCCTGGCGTTTGAAGTAGCGGGAAAAGTAAGATTCCGAAACATTCATAAACAGGGCGGCATCGTAAAAGGTAATGCTGTAAAATTCGTGGTCGATGCGGTCCAGAAGCTGTTTGTAACGGGCGGTGACTTCGCTTGGCTGTTGATCGTTTGCGATAAGGGGTTCGCTGCGAAAGATGTCCGTCATCAATTCCTCAATCATGGCAATTGTGCGGACCTCAAAAAAGCGGGGCTGTTCCGAAAGTTCCTGCCGAATGGCAGTGAGCCTTTCCAGAACATTATAGTGATCCTGAAAAAGCGGCGTTGACAGCTGATAAGGATGTGTCAGCGGTTCACAGAGTTTCTCATCAAATAAGCATACCAGCAGCAGGCAATCAGGATCGGTATGGATGTAATGCACACACCCACTTTGACAAAAAATGACACTCTTGGGCAGAAGAGTGTAAATTGTGTCGGCAACCATGACCTGGGCACAGCCTTCCATACAAACGATCATTTCATGCTCCATGTGCCAGTGGGATATATTCTGCAGGTTTCTGTACTTGCCGACCCACACTTTTTCACTGCCTACATAGGCGCGTTTTTCAAATTTTGCAAGCATAACAGGTTCTCACAATCCACTATGTCAATAAATGTCCATATATGGGAAAAGAATTGCTTTCATTCGGTGTTGGAATGGTATAATATTAACACAAAGATTCAAGAAAAACAATGATTTAAAGGTAAAATGCACAAATCGCAGGAGCGTGGAAATCCTGCTAGTTGTATGAATGACCTTTTTCTTCCTGGTTGCATGGTTGGTGATCGCGACACTGCCTGCACAGCGAAGAAGCGGAGAGTTAGATTGACTGACGCAAATAGAAGAATCAAGAACACAAGGTGGTGAAAAGGTACAGAACAAAATTGTATCCCTCATAGCAAGCGGTGCTTGCAGCCAAGGCACACACATTTTCAATCAAAATGGAAAGAAGGATAAACGATGACACACAGAAAACGTACTTCTATCTTATTGGTGATTTCATTCGTATTGATTTTGGTTGGCAGTTTCTTTTCTAACTTAATCAACACGGATTTTGGAAAAATTAAAACAGATCGCCTCTATCTGATGAATGACAATGGTTATACGGTAAGTGCAAGAATTTATATCCCCAAAACGGCAACGCAGGAGGCACCTGCCCCGGCCATGATTATCTGCCCCGGTGGTGACAGCCCGTCCGATTTGCTTACTCCTTGGGCCAGTGAGATTGCACGCCGTGGCTTTGTGGTAGCACTGGTGGACTATACCGGCTGTGGCGATACGGAAGTTGATAATGCTTCGCAGTATTGGACGAACCACGGTGCTATGGAGCTGGAAACAGTCTACGACTATCTGGCAAATCGGCCATTCGTAGACGCAACCCAGATTGGCGTGGGCGGACATTCCATGGGTTCGCTTTACAGCTATTGCCTGTCAACCAAACGTCAGGTTTCCTTGGTCATTTCTGATGTTATTTACAGCGAGGCTATGCCCACCTACAACCTGGACTTTGTACAGATCTCCGGGCAGCATGATGAAGGTCTGCTGGCGCGCGTCAATAAGATTGATGAATTGTTTAAAGATCCGTTCCTGACAGAACTGTTCGGCACGGATGAGATCGAACCCAACAAACTGTATGGCTCGTGGGAAGACCACAATGCACGCATCTTCTATGTGGTCAACCAGACGCATGCAGATGATATGTACTGGGGTCAGTTTGTCCGCCTGGTAGTGGACTCCGCCATGAACAGCATGGAAGCACCTAATCCGCTTCCTGTAAGCAATATGATTTACGGCTGGAACTTTGTGGCGCTGTTTGTTGTGATCATTGGCATCGTTATGATGTTGTTCTGCGTGGCAGATCTGTTGCTGGATTCTGACCTGTTCTCGTCCCTGAAGCTGCCTGCCCCGCAGGTTACAGCAGGATTTGCCTTTAAGTCAAAGGGCTGGTGGATCTGCGCTGCTATTCTGGCACTGATTCCGGTACTGTTCTTCTTCCCCGGTACAGCGGTCGGCAACCAGATGGCTTCTAATAAACTGTTCCAGCTGGGTACTACCCCCAATGGCTTTCTGATCTGGAGCCTGTTCGCGGCTTGCGGCATGCTGGTATTCTTCCTTGCGTACCACTTTATGTATGGCAAAAAGAAAGGCTGCAATGTTTCCAGCTACGGCCTTGCCACAGGTAGTGATACCAAAGTACACATTGGTTATATTGTAAAATCTGCCGTCTTTGCACTGATCCTGTTTATGCTGGGATACTTTGTCCTGATGTTGATCTATCGCTATGCGGATACAGATGTTCACGGCCTCAGTGTCAGCTTCCGTCTGCTGAATGACGCCAAATGTGCAACGATGCCTTGGTATTGCCTTGGTATGCTGCCATACTTCCTGCTGGTTACGCTTGCAGGCAATACTTTACAGTTCCGCGGAGATGTCAGCAAAGGTAAGGATATGACCAAGTCGGTTATTTTGGGCGCCTGCATTGGCATGGTGGGTATGTTGCTGCTCTTCATCTTCTATGAAGTAACGCTGCGTCTGAACCGCCCGTTCTACACAGGTCATTTTGCACACTTCTACATGCTGCTCCTTTCTAATGTGCTGCTGCAGTTCTGCGTGGCTTCCGGTCTGGCAATTTTTATCCGCAGAAAGACCAACAGCATCTGGCCTGGTGTATTTATTGGTACGGCACTGGTTGCATTTGGCATGGTTAGCTCCAACAGTATTGCCATGATTATCTGATCTCTTGTGGAAAGGTGTCCACGCATACAATAAAAAGAGCTGCTGAACAAAGCAATCCAAATCGATAAAGAGCGTACGCTTTAAAATGTTAGAAACAAAAGCATTAGAATATCTTCGCAAAGATGATGCGTGACAGCTCTAAGACACCGGTAAAATAAAATTAGCCTCGGTAAAGTAGGCGGGGCCGGCGAAAGCTGGCCCCGCTTTTATTTAAGACGTGAAGCAGTGAGCTGGGTCGGTATCAGTCGATTGCAGAGCCGGACCGTGGGTTGTGCGGAAATCACAAGCCGGATAGGTGGCGGGAACGCTGCTGAAAGAAAACGCAAAAAAATAGGGATGACCTTGGTAAGAGGCTATCCCTGTTTTTTAGCTGATGTGTAAATCGCAGCTTTGGCAAATGCTTTTTGCTGCTTTTTAACGTATCTACGATGTCAGTATAAAATGAGGGCGTTTTGCATGAAAAATACCACTTTGACCCCGGCTTCTTCTTGACAAAAGCACTAAATCAAAGTAAAATTAGAACTAGGAAATAAAGAACCAGACGGCAGGTGTGACCTGCGCGTGGTTCCTTAAAGGGTGTCGCCCACCGGGAACGCCGCTTTTTTACGATATTTAACGTCTTTTTTGACGGTTCTGTGTATATTCTGCGTGCAGGGGCGTTGTGCGCCTTTTTGGCCGACCTGCCGCGTCTTTTACTGTAACAATATCATAAGTTAAGCGTCCCGCTGCGCCGCATCCTCCTAGTTAAATCAAGGAGTGAAACCGACTATGTCACCAATTTTGACCGTGGTGCTGGTCCTTGTTGCTGCTGTTGCTGCTGGGGCGCTTGGTTTTTACCTCGGCGGCGAGAACCGCAAGCGCACTGCCGAAGCCAAGATCGGCAGCGCCGAAGAGGAAGCCAAACGCATCGTGAACGATGCCATCAAGGCTGCCGAGCAGAAGCGCAAGGAAACCATCATCGAAGCGAAGGACGAAGCCTTCAAACTCAAGAGCGATGCCGACAAGGAAATCAAGGATCGCCGCGCCGAAATTTCCCGCCAGGAGCGCCGCATCGACCAGAAAGAGGAAGCCCTTGACAAGCGTACCACCCAGATGGAACGCAAAGAAGAGGACCTCAAGCGCCGCAGCGAGACGGTGGAAGCCCGCTTAGACGAACTGGAACAGCTGAAACTGCGCCAGACCGAAAAGCTGGAAACCATCGCGGCCATGTCCAAAGAGGACGCCCGCGCCGTGCTGCTGAAGCAGGTGGACGATGAGCTGACCCACGAAAAGGCTATGAAGATCAGCGCCTACCAGGCTAACATGAAGGACGAGTGCGACAACCTCGCCCGTGAGCTGGTTGGCCAGGCCATTGCCCGCTGCGCGGCTGACGCCACCAGCGAGGCCACCGTCAGCGTTGTGCCGCTGCCCAGCGACGAGATGAAGGGCCGCATCATTGGCCGCGAGGGCCGCAACATCCGTGCCCTGGAGACCGCCACCGGCTGTGACCTCATCATTGACGACACGCCGGAGGCTATCACGCTGTCCAGCTTTGACCAGACCCGCCGCGAGGTCGCCCGCATGGCGCTGGAACGCTTGATTGCTGATGGCCGTATCCACCCGGCCCGCATCGAGGAGACTGTCGACAAGTGCCGCCGCGAACTGGAAATTCAGATGAAGCGCGAGGGCGACAAAGCCATTATGGAGTTGGGCATTCACAGCCTGCATCCCGACCTGGTCAAGCTCATCGGCCGTTTGAAGTACCGCACCAGCTTTGGCCAGAATGTGCTGAGCCATTCTCTGGAAGTGGCCTGGTTGGCTGGCTTGATGGCCGGCGAGCTGGGTGTCAATGTCCAGCTGGCCCGCCGTGCCGGTTTGCTGCATGATATCGGCAAGGCGCTCGACCACGAGATTGAGGGCAGCCACGTCCAGATCGGCGTCGACATCTGCAAGAAGTACCGCGAAAACCCGCAGGTCATCCACGCCATCGAGGCCCACCATGGCGATGTGGAGCCGAAAACCACACTGGCGTTTATCATTATGGCCGCCGACGCGATTTCCGCCGCCCGCCCGGGTGCCCGCCGCGAGAACATGGAGAGCTACATCAAGCGTCTGGAAACGCTGGAAGCCCTCTGCAACGGCTTCGAGGGTGTCGAAAGCTCCTACGCCGTCCAGGCTGGCCGCGAGGTGCGCATCCTTGTTCAGCCCGACAAGGTCAGCGACGACGAGGTCATTCTGCTGGCCCGCAATGTCGCAAAGAAGATCGAGAACGAGCTGGATTACCCCGGCCAGATCAAGGTCAGCGTCATCCGCGAGAGCCGCGCCACCGAGTACGCAAAATAAGTTTGCCAATAGAAAACGGCAGCCCGCCATGGGCTGCCGTTTTTTGTGTGCTGAAAAGGCGGGCCGCAGCCCGCCTTAGAAACTAAATAAATTAGTTACAAATTATGTTCCATTATATCCCATCATTTCCAAGATATTAACTTTTACATTTAAAGGGTTAATAACTGTTTTTTTCTTGTCTTGATAATAAGGCGAGTAACATACACGATCTTTTATCGCCCCATAGTAAGCTTCCAGATTCGCAAAATCCGATTCCCTGTAAGCGACATACTCTTGTGTATCATAGAAGTAAATCCCCACATTCCCTTTCCCGTCTTTATAGACTACTACCGTGACGCGGCCATCTTCAGCAACGTATGCTCCAAAAGAACCTCCATTACCAAGTGTAGTCACTTCTGCCAGACTGGTTATTTCAGAAAAGCGGTTTACCTTGTTTGCGTTGGAACCGCTTTTATATGCAACATAATATTTGTCAAAATCAACCGCTGACGGGCCTTTGTCGACTCCATATCCATTCCATTCACTTGAAGCGTAGTATTCAGACATTTTTGTCTGAACAGCCATTGTAATCATCCTCGTCTCCGTAATGACCTGCCTCTTCCGCGCCTTATCAATGTACCCCGTCAGCGCAGGCACCAGCAATGCTGCCAGGATGGCCAAAATGACCAGCACCACGATCAATTCCACCAACGTGAAACCTCGTTTTTTCTTTATATTTACCATAAATCGTACTTCCTTCGGTACATAATGAGACTTATTATATCGTGTAAAATCAGAAAAGTCAACGGTTTCAATAATAAGCCGTTCCGTTTAAAAAAACGTCCCTGCAGCAAAAAGCAGGGGCGTTTTAAATTTATTCTGTCATTACAGATGCAGCACTCGATCCTTGATCTCTGCCGTCCGACCCTGGTTCCAGAACTGGGTGCCGATATAGCCGCAGGTGCGGCGGGCAACGTTCAGCTTGTTCTGGTCGCGGTTGTGGCACTTGGGGCACTCCCAAACCAGCTTGCCGTCCTCCGGCACAATCTGAATTTCACCGTCGTAGCCGCAGACCTGGCAGTAGTCGCTCTTGGTGTTCAGCTCAGCATACATGATGTTCTCGTAGATGAACTGCATGACCTTGATAACGGCCTCGAGGTTATCCTGCATATTGGGTACTTCCACGTAGCTGATGGCACCGCCCGGGGACAGCTTCTGGAACTCGCTCTCGAATTTCAACTTGGTGAAGGCGTCGATATGCTCGGTGACGTGGACGTGGTAGGAGTTCGTGATATAGTTGCGGTCAGTGATGCCCGGCACCACGCCGAAACGCTTCTGCAGGCACTTGGCGAACTTGTAGGTCGTGGATTCCAGCGGTGTGCCGTACAGGCTGAAATCAATATTGTGCTGGTTCTTCCACTTGGCGCAGGCGTCGTTCATATGCTGCATCACGTTCAGCGCAAAGGGCTTGGCGGCGGGGTCGGTGTGGCTCTTGCCGGTCATATACTTGCAGCACTCATACAGGCCCGCATAGCCTAGGCTGATGGTGGAATAGCCGCCGTAGAGCAGCTTGTCGATGGGCTCGCCCTTCTTCAGGCGGGCCAGTGCGCCGTACTGCCACAGGATGGGCGCGGCGTCGCTCAGGGTGCCTTTCAGGCGGTTATGGCGGCACATCAGGGCCTTGTGGCACAGCTCCAAACGTTCGTCAAACAGCTGCCAGAACTTATCAAAATCGCCGCCGCTGGACAGAGCCACATCCACCAGGTTGATGGTGACAACGCCCTGATTGAAGCGGCCGTAATACTTGGGCTTACCGTTCTCGTCGATGTACGGCGTCAGGAAACTGCGGCAGCCCATGCAGGTGAAGCAGTGGCCCTCGCCGTTGGCATCGACCTTGTATTCCAGCATCTTCTTCTCGCTGATATAGTCGGGCACCATGCGCTTGGCGGTGCACTTGGCGGCGAGTTTGGTCAGGTAGTAGTAGGGCTGGCCCTCGTAAATATTGTCGTCCTCCAGGACGTAAATCAGCTTAGGGAAGGCAGGGGTGATCCAGACGCCGGCTTCGTTCTTGACACCCTGGTAACGCTGGCGCAGCATTTCCTCAATGACGATGGCCAAGTCAGACTTGAGACGCTGGTTGTCACCGGCCTCGTTCAGGTACATAAACACCGTGATGAACGGTGCCTGGCCGTTGGTGGTCATCAGGGTGACGACCTGGTACTGGATGGTCTGCACGCCGCGCTTGATTTCCTCGCGCAGGCGCTTCTCGACGATCTCGGAGATTTTTTCCTCGCCGGGATCAATGCCCAGATCCTTCATCTCGGCCTCGACATCGCGGCGGATCTTCTTGCGGCTGACATCGACGAAGGGGGCCAGATGGGTCAGGCTGATGCTCTGGCCGCCGTACTGGCTGGACGCAACCTGTGCGATGATCTGCGTGGCAATGTTGCAGGCGGTGGAGAAGGAGTGCGGCTTCTCAATCAAAGTGCCGGAAATGACCGTGCCGTTTTGCAGCATATCGTCCAGGTTGACGAGGTCGCAGTTGTGCATATGCTGGGCATAATAGTCGGCATCGTGGAAGTGGATGATGCCTTCCTCGTGCGCCTTGACAATCTCCGGGGGAAGCAGCATACGCATCGTCAGATCCTTGCTGACCTCACCGGCCATATAGTCGCGCTGGACGCTGTTGACGGTGGGGTTCTTGTTGGAGTTTTCCTGCTTGACTTCCTCGTTGTTGCACTCGATCAGGGACAGAATCTTGTCGTCCGTGGTGTTGTGGGTGCGCTTGAGGCTCTGCACATAGCGGTAGGTGATGTACTTACGGGCCACCTCATACGCGCCGGTGGCCATGATGGCATCCTCGACGATATCCTGAATCTCTTCCACGTTCATGGCGTGGCCGCGGGCATAGCAGACCTCCTGCACATGGTCGCTGATCTCGATGATCTGCTGCTTCGTCAAGCGCTGGGCCTCGGGCACGACCTTATTCGCCTTCGTGATGGCCGAAATGATTTTGGTGATGTCAAAGACAGCTTCGCTGCCGTTGCGCTTGATGATCTTCATGGTGACTCCTCTTTTTATAATAGAATAAACAGATGCGGAACATGGTAATACGCACTGTATAAAACACGTATCTGTTGCCGGGCTGTACAAAGCTCGTTTTGCGAGCAAGACTATAATACCGCAACCAGAAGGAAAAGTCAATGGATGAAACCACTAGATATTGTGTTATATGATATTCAAAGAACAAAATATTCCGTTTTCGTCGCCTCAACGTGCAAAAAGGATACTGCCAAAAATGAGGCGGAATTTTTAGTGATTTTGAGCGGTTCTACACAAAATGACGCTGTATCGCACAAAACGAACCGCTGCATTTTGTTTTCACGGTTGCATTATGTCGGTAAAGCTGGTATACTAGGTAAGGTTTTGGGGTGTGCCCCAAGCCCTTACACAAGATATGGGGATGCCCCACAGGAGAACTGCCATGAACTACGCAACCATCAAATATTGTGATATTGCCAACGGGGAAGGGGTGCGCACCAGCCTGTTTGTCTCGGGCTGCCGCCGCCATTGCCCCAACTGTTTCAACGCAGTGGCGTGGGATTTCAACTATGGCGCGCCCTTTACCGACGCGGTGAAGGAGCAAATCATCGAGAGCCTGGCCCCCGGCTACATCAACGGTCTGTCGCTGCTGGGCGGCGAGCCGCTGGAGCCGGAAAACCAGCGTGCGCTGCTGCCCTTTATCAAAGAGGTAAAGGCCCGCTGCCCAGGTAAGACCATCTGGTGCTACACCGGCAACAATCTCGAACACGAGGTATGGCAGCCCGGCTGCGGCCGCTGCGAAGTCACGGACGAGTTCCTACAATATATAGATGTGCTGGTGGACGGCGAATTTGTGCAGGACAAGTATGATATCAGCCTGCGGTTCCGCGGTTCGAGCAACCAGCGCATCATTGACATGAACAAGACCCGCGCGGCGGGAAAGATCGTCCTTTGGCAGGACGACCCGATTTTTGCGGATCACAAGATGTAACGGAGGCGGCCGCGGGCGGATATGGAGTCCGCTCCTGCGAACCGCAAGGCCGAGGTGCAGGGGCCGCACATAGGCGGCCCGCAGCCCTGCGGTAAGAAGCCGTCTGCCTTCCACGCGAGGGCCGGGCAAGCCTGGCCCCTACACCTCTGCCATATTTCAAAAATAGGAGCAATAATCATCTACTATGTCCACCCCCGCCAAATCCAAATCCATGACCGAAGGGCCATTGGCCAAACAAATTCTGCTGGTCAGTCTGCCGCTGGCCCTGTCTAACCTTTTACAAATTCTGTTCAACCTGTCCGATGTTGCCGTTGTGGGCCGCTTTGCAGGCTCCACGGCGCTGGG
Organism: Gemmiger sp.; assembly: GCF_057431175.1. Lineage (NCBI taxonomy): Bacteria > Bacillati > Bacillota > Clostridia > Eubacteriales > Oscillospiraceae > Gemmiger > Gemmiger sp. The sequence goes on from NZ_DBMDDV010000008.1 coordinate 79,828, forward strand.
CGCAGTCGGCTCCACGGCAACGTTCGTCACGCTGTTCACCGGCTTTCTTATCGGCCTCAGCAACGGTATCAATGTTCTGGTGGCGCGGTTTTACGGTGCCAGGCACCCCAAGGACGTCAGCAAGACCGTCCATTCGGCGCTGCTGGTCAGCCTGGCGGCGGGTGTGCTGCTGCTGTTTATCGGTCTGGTCGGCTCGCCCGCGCTGCTGCGGCTGCTGAATACCAAAGAGGACCTGCTCCCCGGTGCCATTTTGTACCTGCGCGTCTACTTTTTGGGTATGCCCGCGCTGGCGCTCTATAACTTCGGCAACGCTGTGTTCAGCGCCATCGGCGATACCAAGAAGCCACTGACCTATCTTTCTATCGCGGGTGCGCTGAATATTGTGTTGAACCTGTTCTTCGTCATCGTCTGCAAGCTCGATGTCGCGGGTGTGGCGCTGGCCAGCACGATTGCCCAGTGCGTCTCGGCGGGGCTGATCCTGCACGCGCTGACAAAAGTCCGGGACTGCTATGCGCTGGACTTTCACAAGATAAAATTGGACATTCCAACGACAAAACGCATTTTGCTGCTGGGGATTCCGGCAGGCTTCCAGAACGCGGTTTTCGCTATCGCCAACCTGTTTATCCAGGCGGGCGTCAACTCCTTCGACTCGCTGATGGTCAAGGGCAACTCGGCCGCCGCCAACGCGGATGCCCTGATTTATGACGCTATGGCGGCGTTTTACATGGCCTGCGCCAGTTTTATGAGCCAGAACTACGGTGCGGGCAAGCTGGACCGCGTAAAGAAAAGCTACTTCATCGCGCTGGCCTACTCCTTTGGGCTGGGCGCGGTGCTGGGCGGTGGGCTGCTGGTGTTTGGCCGCCAGTTCCTTGCGCTGTTCACCACCGAGAGTGCCGTCATCGACGCAGGCATGAAGCGCATCCTAGTCATGGGCTGGGCCTACTGCATCTCGGCTTTCATGGACTGCACGATTGCCGCCTCCCGCGGGCTGGGCCGGACCATCGGCCCCACCGTTATCGTTATTCTGGGGTCCTGCGTATTCCGCGTGGCGTGGGTCTACACGATCTTCGCCCACTTCCACACGATTCCCTCGCTGTACCTGCTGTATCCCTGCTCCTGGGCGCTGACTGCCGCCGCAGAGATCGCCTATTTTGTCTTTGCCTACCGCCAGTCCGTCCAGCGCTTGCAGCAGCGCGACGCACTGGCGCGCCTGTAAGGGGAGGGGAGAGGTATGGACACCAAAGCCACCATTTCCGCCGCGCCAAAAGAACTGACCGACCGCCAACTCGTCAACACCCCCATCGGCCCGGTCTGCATGAGCCGCACCGAGTACGAGCTGTACCGGGCAGAACTGGAACTGCGCAAAGCCAAGGAAACGCAGCATTTATAACACGTCAGGCCCCCGGGCGCTGCTGCCTGCCAGCACGCCCGGGGGCCTTGTTTTTCAGTGTATAGAAGCACCCCGCCCGCACATCACGAAAACCGTGACGTGCGGGCGGGGTGTTATGCTATGATTTTAAGCGCAGTCGCTCAAATTACAGCTGGGGGCCGGCAGAGACCAGAGCCTTGCCGTGCTCGTTGCCTTCGTACTTGGCGAAGTTCTTGATGAAGCGGCCAGCCAGATCCAGAGCCTTGGTCTCCCACTCGGAAGCATCCTTGTAGGTGTCGCGAGGATCGAGGATGGCGGGATCGACACCGGGCAGCTCGGTGGGAACCTCAAAGTCGAAGTGCGGGATCTTCTTGGTGGGGGCCTCGTTGATAGCGCCGCTCAGGATCGCGTCGATGATGCCGCGGGTATCCTTGATGGAGATGCGCTTGCCGGTGCCGTTCCAGCCGGTGTTGACCAGGTAAGCCTTAGCGCCGGACTTCTGCATCTTCTTGACCAGTTCCTCAGCGTACTTGGTGGGATGCAGCTCCAGGAAGGCCTGGCCGAAGCAGGCGGAGAAGGTCGGGGTGGGCTCGGTGATGCCGCGCTCGGTGCCGGCCAGCTTGGCGGTGAAGCCGGACAGGAAGTAGTACTGGGTCTGCTCGGGGGTCAGGATGCTGACCGGGGGCAGAACGCCGAACGCATCAGCAGACAGGAAGATGACGTTCTTGGCGGCAGGGGCAGAAGAGATCGGGCGAACGATGTTCTGGATGTGGTTGATGGGGTAGGACACACGGGTGTTCTCGGTGACGGACTTGTCAGCGAAGTCGATCTTGCCCTCGCCGTCAACGGTAACGTTCTCCAGCAGAGCGTTGCGCTTGATGGCGTTGTAGATATCAGGCTCAGAGTCCTTATCCAGGTTGATGACCTTGGCGTAGCAGCCGCCCTCGAAGTTGAAGACGCCGTTGTCGTCCCAGCCGTGCTCGTCGTCGCCAATCAGCAGGCGCTTCGGGTCGGTGGACAGGGTGGTCTTGCCGGTGCCGGACAGACCGAAGAAGATGGCAGTGTTCTTGCCCTCCTTATCGGTGTTGGCAGAGCAGTGCATGGAGGCCATGCCCTTCAGCGGCAGGAAGTAGTTCATCATGGAGAACATGCCCTTCTTCATCTCGCCGCCGTACCAGGTGTTGATGATGACCTGCTCTTTGCTGGTGATGTTGAAGGCAACGCAGGTCTCGCTGTTCAGGCCCAGCTCCTTGTAGTTCTCAACCTTAGCCTTGGAGGCGTTGTAAACAACGAAGTCAGGCTCGAAGTTGGCCAGCTCCTCGGCGGTGGGCTTGATGAACATATTGGTGACAAAGTGTGCCTGCCAGGCCACTTCCACGATGAAGCGGATCGCCATGCGGGTGTCCTTGTTTGCGCCGCAGAAAGCATCCACGACGAACAGGCGCTTGTTGCACAGCTCCTTCTTGGCAATGTCCTTAACGGCAGACCAGGTGGCCTCAGTCATGGGATGGTTGTCGTTCTTGTACTCGTCGCTGGTCCACCAGACGGTGTTCTTGGAGTTCTCGTCAACAACGATGTACTTGTCCTTGGGGGAACGGCCGGTGTAAACGCCGGTCATAACGTTGACAGCGCCCAGCTCGGTGACCTGGCCCTTCTCATAGCCGGTCAGCTCGGGTTTGGTCTCTTCCTCGAACAGCATCTCGTAAGAGGGGTTATGCACGATCTCGGTCGTGCCGGTAATGCCATACTTAGTCAAATCCAGATTTGCCATGTTTACATATACCTCTTTCTCTATACTTTTGGCTGAATGGGGCAACAGGGGTCTAAGTCAGCCTCCTAGTGCCCCATCCTGTTATTTATTATACAAAGATTTTGCCGCAAAAGCAAGGCCAAATTCTTTCAAAGATTGTGACATTATTGTAAAATAGTTTGAATTTTAAAAAATACACGTTGCAGGGCGGCGTCCCCGATGCCCCGCGGACTGTGCCGGGCGAGCGGAGCGAAGGGGGAGGGGCTTTTGCATCCCCTTTACCGCCGTTTTCCCCCAAAAATCCCCCTTTATGTAAAAAATCCACAAGAATATTTATGTATATTTTGTGAAATTGCGAATAGCCTTACCCCCCCCCGGTGGTAAAATATGGGTATTCGTTGAAACTGCATTTGACAGTTTTGAAAAAATTGGGAGGAATTTAAATGAAAGACAACCGAACATCGGTCAAGCGCAGCCTGCTTGTCAGCGCCATTGCCCTCACGACTGCCAAGCCTGTGATGGTCAAGAAGTCCGCCGATGCCCCGGCTAGCACCGAGCCCAGCACAATCAACGTTGCCGCAGTTACCTTTTAACGTCTATCATAAACAGACAAACTCCCTTGTGTAGGGACGAGCATTGCTCGCCCGGGCCGTTTGCCTAGTGAGAAACTTTCCCATGAACGCGCAGTTGCGCCAGGTTGACGGGCGAACAATGCTCGCCCCTACATTCTCTGCAAGGCACGGGCGTGCCATTTCGGCACACTAAATCCGCTTTTCTCATCACTTCCTTACTAAATTGCCGTCCCCTCCCCGGAGGGGCGGCAAGCAAAGGGCGTAAACTGTATCGTTTACGCCCTTTGCTTGCTGTAAATTACAACCTTAAAAGGATGCTTTTTATGCCAAATCCCAATCGCAAGACCCTATTGCGGGCGCTCTGCCTGACGGCGGCGGGTTCGGCGCTGTTTGCATCGCTGCATGTGGGCAGTACGTCGGCCTATTTCACCAGCACCGCCACCGTGCAGGTCGCCGATATCCAGGCCGGCACTTGGGCCGGGCAATCTGACGCCCCCGAGGCGGACTCCCCCGTATTCCTCGACGAGGAAACCATAGCCTCCGACACCCTGCTGGCCGCCGCGCCGGCCCCAGCCGCACTGACCGCAGAGGAACCTGCGGCCACGCCGTCCCCCACGGCAGAACCGACTGCCACGCCGGAACCTACCGCCGAGCCGACACCCACCCCGGCGGCCACCGCCTGAAAGGCACGATACAGCTGGCCGACGGTGCGGCCCTGACAGTACATGGCAAAGGCATGATACAGGCTACCGCCCGCAGCCACAGCCGCGCAGGCTGCCCCATTTACGCCCGCGGGCAGGGCTGTCGCGTGGACCTGTATGGCGGCCGCTATCTGGGCGGTGCCGGGTCTTGTGCCGTCTGTGCGGCGGCGGGGCAGGTGATTTTGCACGGCGGCCTGTACGCCGTAAAGGGCGACAGCGCCGACCACCTGCTGTACAGTGTAGGGGATGGGGCCATCACCGTAGAGGGCGGGCGGTTTGTCGGGTTTGACCCTGCGGCCTGCCTTGCGCCCGGCAGAACCACGGCGGCGCAGGAAACGGACAAGGGCATTTTGTACGTAGTGAAAGAACTATAAAAAGCGAGGGACGCACCGCAATAGGTGCGTTCCTCGCTTTCGTATGAATTATGTAGGAATTATTTACGCATCCGAACGCGAATAGGCATTCTTCATGCCGCTGCTCAACTCAAACAGCACCTTGTTCAGCGCGTCGGTCGTCTCGACTTTGGCCATGGCGGCAATCTCCTCGTTGGCCTTTTCGCGCAGGGCGGCGCGGGCGGCGGGGTCAGCCTCGGCGCGCTGGGCGTCGTCGTACCGGTTGATGAAGCCGTTGGACTTTGCGCCGACGCTCAGGGTGTAGCGCTCGATGTGGAACACCGACTTTGCGTAGGACGCATCGGCCATGGCGGCCAGCAGGCGGCTGGCCCAGTAGAAGTTGCCTGTGGAGACATCGCCGGTCGTGTTGGACAGATACTCCGGCGTCGTGTCCACGTTGGCGTAGAAGGGCAGCATCGTGTTGAAGGCGTTGGACGCAAAGGCCAGCCACTCCACGGCGCGGAAATCCTCCGGTACGTCGGGGCGCATCTGCAAAAGCGCCATAAAGTCGTTGCGGTTCACACCGATGGGGCGGTAGATGCCCTTCTCGGCGGCTGCGGCGGCGTAGGGATCGTAGGGCGTGCCCTGATAATGAGACGACAGCACGTACTTTACATCCTCGGGCGTGACCTTCTTCTCGGGCACCATGCACCAGGGCAGATCGTCGGAGCGCGGCGTAAAGTCGGCGTCGGGGCCATCCCATACGAAGGTGTTGGGATTGAAATACCGCAGCATATACCACGCGCGGGGCGTGTTGTAGACGTGGTCGGCGTCGTCGTGGCTGCCGAAGGTATCCCGCGGGTTCAGCGCACCGTCCTGGGACAGGTCGAGGTGATACTTTTTGATAAAGTCGCGCAGATCAGCCGAGCACATGAAGTCCTTCTGCTCGCCCAAAGCGTCGTCCAGGTCCAGCGTGTCCAGGCCCAGCTGGTTCGGCATGACGACATAGACATCGTCGGGTACGCGGCGGGCCATCCAATGGTGGCCGCCGATGGTCTCCAGCCACCAAATCTCGTCCACATCCTGGAAGGCAATGCCGTTCATCTCATAGGTGCCGTACTGTTCCAGCAGGCTGCCCAGGCGGCGGGCACCCTCGCGGGCGGTGCGCACGTAGGGCAGCACAAGGTAGACGATATCTTCCTCGCCGATGCCGCCCTTGACCAGCGGGTCAGCGCCCAGCACGCGCGGGTTGGAGGTGATGGTCTCGGTCGCGGTCATGCCGACGTTGGCGGCGTTCACACCGCTGGCCGCCCACAGGCCCTTGCCCTCCACGGCGTTGGGCACGGCAGTCATCCGCAGGCCGTCGCCGGGCAGGGGGATCTCGACGCCCGAAATCACGGATTTGTAGACAGCTGGGTAGTCCTGCGGCTGGAACACGGTAAATTTTTTCGCGGTAAAATGGCCGGAGCCGGAATCGTCGTTGCGGGCAATCATCGTGGAGCCGTCATACGACGCATTTTTGCCGACCAGAATGGTAGTGCAAGCCATGTTTGAACATCTCCTTATGTATTATATAACCCTATTATAAACCTGTTTTCCCAAATTTCAATCACAATTCCTGTGCCACGCCCTGGGGGATAACGCCGGTTTGGTAGGCCTCCACCAGGGCGGTCAAATCGCGGATGAGCGCCTGCTTGCGGCCGCCCTCGTCAGTGTCGCGCACCAGGATACGCTGCGGTGCGGTGTAGATGTACTCGCTCTTGGACGTGATATCCTCGTCCTCGTGGATGGCCTTGTCAGTGTTTTCAAACGGCTGGTGGGTGCGAAGAATCAACCCGCGGGAATTGTAGACCAGTGTGTAGCCCGCAATGCCGGTGCGCTGGTGGTAGGCGCGGCAGAAGCCGCCGTCGATGATGATGAGCCGCCCACCGCCCTTGATGGGGCTTTCGCCTTCAATAGCGCGGACCGGCACATGGCCGTTGACGATATGGCTGCCCTCGCCTTCCAAGCCAAATTCGCGCAAAATATGTTCGGCGGTGCGCGGGTCGGCAATGTGCTTGTAGTAGGGGTCCTTTACCTCGACGTGGGCGGCGGGGTCGGCAATGTACAGCCGTTCAAACGTCGTCATGGCGCTGCGGCCAAACAACGGCGATTTTGCCCCGCACCACAGATACCACAAAAAGTCCTGCCCAGCCAGCCGCGCAGGGCTGCCCTGCGGCGCACTGTAACCCTGGCGGGCGCGGCGGTCGCAGTAGTCGAACAGCGCCTTGCCGCTGCGGGCAACGCCCTCAAAGGTGATAGCCGCAAACGCGCCGTTTTCGGTCATGGGCACAGCGCCGTGGTAGAGCAGATTGCCGTTGCACATTTTATAAAATGCGCCGTGAGCGTACAAAAATTGCACATGGCGCTGCAGCCGCTCGCTCTCGGCAAAGCTGCGCACCAGCCCGGCAATGACCTTGCCCTCGTCGGCGGTCAGCACGGTGGGGTGCGCCGGATCCACGGTGGGAAAATCGCAGTCCAGCAGGGGATAGGTCGTGCCAAAATAATCCACTGTGCCTGCGTCAAAGTCGATGTGATTTAAGAAGTCGCGGCCCTGCAAATCAAAATCCGGGTTGCGGGCAATGACCTGGGCTTCGAGCTTGAGCATCATGACGGTCACGGCTTTGTGCATCCGCGCGGCGGCGGTCAAATCGCCCGCAGCGGTGCGCGGGTCTGCGTGGGGCAGCCAGCGCGACACATCGGAATCGGCGTAGGTATGCTGGGCAAAACGCTCGAGCTGCCGCAGGCTGATACCGTAGCCGCCCTCAAGGGTGTCGAGATTGTTGTAAGCCAGTGTCGTTTTCAGCACCGTCATGATGCAGAGCGGACTGCCCGCCGCCGCGCCCATCCAGACGACATCGTGGTTGCCCCACTGGATATCCACCTGGTGGTGGGCCATCAGGCTGTCCAGAATGCGGTCAGGGCGCGGGCCGCGGTCGAACAGGTCGCCCACGATGTGCAGGCGGTCAACGGCCAGCCGCTTGATGACCTCGCAGAAGCGAACAATGTAGGCGTCGGCGCGGTCGTAGCGGATGATGCTCTCGATGATTTCGCCGTAATACTGGTCCTTGTCGTGGTCCTCAAAGTGGGCGTGAAGCAGTTCGTCGAGGATGTGGCCGCAATTCTGGGGCAGGCAGCGGCGCACATGGTCGCGGGTGTGCTTGCTGGACACGAACCGGCACAGATCAATGAGCCGCAGCAGTGTCAGCCGATACCAGGCGTGCAGGTCTTTTTGGCGGGCTTTCAGCTCGGGCAATTTTTGATTGGGATAATAGACCAATGTTGCCAACTCGGCGCGTTCGTCGGCGGGGACGCCGGGGCCTAACACCGTGTCGATCTTTTCCCGGATGACGCCCGACGCGCTGTTTAAAATATGTACAAACGCTTCATGCTCGCCGTGCAGGTCGCTCATAAAATGCTCGGTGCCCTTGGGCAGGCGCAGCAGTGCCTCAATGCGGATGATCTCGCTGGCCGCGGCGGCCACGGTCTTGTATTTCTGGGAAAGCAGGCGCAGATAGCGCAGATGCTCGTCGGAATATGGCACGGGCAGGACCTCCCTGTACTTTTATTTCATCTATATGGAATTATAACACACTTTTAGGCAAAACAAAAGGGCCGCAGCCCTAAGAATTTAGGGCTGCGGCCCGGAAGAGTATGCCTTGCAGGGGTCGATGCTCACATCCACCGCTACGGCGTTCCGGAAGATGAGCGATTACTCGATCTCAATCAACGTCTGCTTCGGTTCCAATTTCTTGGCGTCGGCCTTGGGCAGATGCAGGCTCAGGATGCCGTTCTCAAATTTGGCGCTGATATCCTTGGGTTCCAGCTCCTTGCCAACGTAGAAGCTGCGGGCACAGCTGCCGGTGGCACGCTCCTGGCGAATGTAGCGGCCCTCGTTGTCCTTCTCGTCCAGTTCCTCATTGCGCTGGGCGCTGATGGTCAGATAGCCGTTGTCAAGGTCGAGCTTGACATCCTCCTTCTTGAAGCCGGGCAGGTCGACAAACACATCGTAACTGTCCTTGTTCTCGCGGACGTCGGTCTTCATCACATTGGCGGCACGTTTGCCAAACATACTGCGGGGTTCGGCAGCGCGCATTGCACGGTCAAAGTCATGCGCCCAGGCATCGCTGAACAAATCATCCATCAAACCATCATTGAACATATACGGAACCATCATCATAAGTCATTCCTCCAATTTTCATCGGCTGAACGTAGACTGTGCGTACAGTTGACTTTTGAATTAAGCTTTGTTGTTCCTTTGGGGGTTCTGGTTCTTTCGTCCCTGTTCCCCTTGGAACGCTTTTATAATAACACGGCAAATTAGCACTGTCAATAGTAGAGTGCTAATGTTTACAAGTTGTGTAATGATTGTTCATAAAATATGCAATAAGCTTTTGAATACAGCGATAGTACGTGATTTTGTGTAGTGATCAATACGCCTGGCCCCTGCACAAGTGTGTACGCACCATATAAAACAAGAACATGCCCGCCACCCTTGCCAAATTTTCGTCTGTTTTTTTGTGCGGTTTGCGGATTGACACTTTTTGAATGCAACGGTATCCTTGAACTGCGCGCGACTATCATGCGCAACATTTTCAGCAAGGGAGGGAACGTGCGCACCATGGCGAATAACACTACACCCATGAAAATTGCAGAGATCGCAGACGCGCTCGGAATCTCGAAAACCACGGTATCACGTGCGCTTTCCGGCAAAGGACGCGTGGGGGAGGAGACCCGCGCCCGGGTGCTTGCCTACGCCGGGCTGACCGGGCGCGAGGTCGCGCCGCCCCATCCGGTGACACAGGGCGCAACACATAATCTGTCACTCATCATCCCGAAACACTTTATCCGCCTGGATTTGCCCTTCCTGCGCAAATGTATGGGCGGCATCTGCGCCATGGCTGCGCAGCGCGGGTATGACCTGCTGCTCTGCTATGTCAGTGAGACCGACACCGACCAACTGGAACGCCAGCTGGCAAGCCATAAAGTTGATGGTGTCATCCTTTCCCGCACCATGTCGGATGACCCCTGCATCGACTTGTTGAATCAGTACGGTGTGCCTTTTGTGGCCATCGGCCGCATCGACGACCCGGAGATTCCCCAGGCCGACAACGACCAGCTGGGTGCAGCGTGCGAAATGACCCGCTTGCTGCTGCAGTTGGGCACCCGGCGCATCGCCTACCTGGGCGGCAGCGGCACTTATACCGTCAACGCCGACCGGCTGCGTGGCTATCTGCGAGGTCTGGCCGAGTTCGGTGTGCAGGCCGACCAAACGCTGATCCACACGGGATTGGAGAGCGACGAACAGCGCACCGACGCACTGGAAGCTACACTGGAGCACCGCCCCGACTGCCTGCTCTGCTGTGACGACCGGCTGGCCTTTGACGTTGTGCGGGAGCTGCGGGCACGGCATATCCATGTACCCCAGGACATCCGCGTGGCAAGCCTGTATGACAGCGAATTGCTCGTAGACATAACACCTTCTATCTCGGCAGTGCGGTTTGACGCCGAGCGCATCGGCTCCACTGCCTGCCGGATGCTGCTGGACATTTTGGCCGGGAAGGACGTGCCGAAGCGCCAGCTGCAAGGGTATCAGGTCATTTTACGGGATTCGACAAAGTGAATAGCGTTTATCATGCCGCCCCGGAGGAATGCCTTCCGGGGCAGTTTTGCTATTCTGGAGGTGTCATGGTTTCCGGCTCTGCGCAACTTCCTATTTTATGACATCATCGAATCAAATTACAAAATAGTTACGGCAACGTCAGATTGCTGTACAAAACAGGGAAAATGTGTCCAAAAACAACCGCGTGCAACCCGGAAGTTGCGCAAGTTGCGCGCATTTTTCGTCGAATAAGCCGTTTCCGGCGGCAAAACAGCCAAAAACGCACTGTGAAACACGGATAATCTGTACATTGACACCAAGCGAAAAATCCTGTATCCTAAAAAACGTAAGGCGGATGCGCAAGTTAGTTGCGCAGCACCGCTCAAGGTGTTCACAAGAGAACATTTTTAAAAGAAGGAGAGTACATTATGAAAAAGCAAATCAGCCTGGCTCTGGCCGGTGTAATGGCTTTGTCCCTCGCCGCTTGCGGCGGCTCTGCCAGCACCGCCACCTCCACTTCCGAAGCAGCTTCCACTGCTGAGTCCACCGAGGCTTCCAGCGCAGCTTCCACCGAGGCCGCTGCTGCCGGCGATGTCCTTGATCAGGCTGCTGCCGCTGCCTTCGCTCAGGACGTTACCTTGACCATGTGGGGCGCTGAAGAGGATCAGGATCTGCTGCGTGAGATCAGCGACAAGTTCATCGAGAAGTACGGCAATTACGGCGGCAAGATCACCATCAACCTGGGCGCTCAGTCCGAAAAGGAGGCCAAGGATACCGTCCTGACCGACCCCACCGCCGCTGCTGATGTTTTTGCTTTTGCTGATGACCAGCTGAACGAGTTGGTTCAGGCTGGCGCTCTGCAGGAAGTGCAGCTGAATGCGGACGATATCAAGAGCCGCAACACTCCCGCGTCTGTCGATGCTGCCACGGTCGATGGCAAGCTCTATGCTTACCCCCTGACCGCTGACAACGGCTACTTCATGTTCTACGACAAGAGCTTCTTCACCGAGGACGATGTCAAGAGCCTTGACACGATGATGGACAAGGCAGCCGCCGCAGGCAAGAAGGTCTCTATGGACGTTGCGAACGGCTGGTACCTGTACAGCTTCTATGCTGGCGCCGGCTTGAATCTGGCTTTGGCTGATGACGGCGTGAACACCGTCTGCAACTGGAACGAGGCTCCCGGTGCTGATGTCACTCAGGCTGTCATCGATATCTGCAAAAACCCCGGTTTCATCGCCCTGAAGGACGAGGAGTTCACTGGTAAGCTGAAGGACGGCACTTTGGTTGCTGGCGTCAACGGCACCTGGCGTGCAAACGACGCTGCTGAAGCTTGGGGCGACAACTACGCCGCCTGCAAGCTGCCTACCTACACGCTGAACGGTGAGCAGGTCCAGATGGCCTCCTTCTCCGGCTACAAACTGATCGGTGTCAACCCCCACAGCGCTAACGTCGGTGCTGCTATGCTGCTGGCCGACTTCGTTACCAACGAAGAGAACGAGGAACTGCGCTTCAAGGAGCGCGCACAGGGCCCCTCCAACACCAACGCTCTGGCAGCCGCTTCTTCTCCGGCTCTGACCGCTGTTGTTGACCAGTCCGAGTACGCTAACCTGCAGCGCGTTGGCGGCAACTTCTGGGCTTCCGCTGAGACCCTCGGCTCCATCTGCGTCAACGGCAACCCCGATGGCAAGGACACCCAGACTTTGGTCGATGACGCTGTCGCCGGTATCACCGCTCCTGTTACCCAGTAATCTCTGTTCCTATCTATAATAATTAATAAAGAAATGATCTGATAAGACAGCCCGCTTGTGGTAGAAAACGACCGATGCAAGCGGGCTGTTTTATCCATATGATTTATGAAGATCGTGTGAACGAAAGGGGACTTCGCTGTGGCGAAAACTGCAACGCGAGCCATGCCGGGCGAGAAGAACTTCTTCCAGACTTTTGGGGAAGCCTTTGTAAAAGGCGATATCTTTACCAAAGTTTCGCTCCTGGTATGGGGCCTTGGCTATATCGGTCACGGCCAGCTGATGAAAGCGCTCCTTGTCACCCTCGTGGAGGGTCTGGGACTTTACTTCCTGGCATTTTACGGTGCGCCAAACCTTGCTAAATTCGGCACGCTGGGCACTGTCAAAATGGAGATGGTGTTCGACGTTACGACGATGAAAAACGTCGTGAACAATTACGATAACTCCTTCGAGATCCTGCTGATGAGCATGATTTC